>DASQVN010000428.1:0-14926 GCA_035640755.1 Rhodopila sp. | reverse complement strand
TGTTCCACTACTTCTGCCATGTCCCGGACGACAGCATCGTGCGGCATATCCCGCTGGTGAATTCCATCCGCCGCCATCACATCGCACATCACGACCAGTCGATCATGATGGAGCGGAACTTCAACCTAACCTATCCGATCGCCGACTGGTTCTTCGGCACTTCCGACCTGCGATGCGGTCTGCTGAAGCACATCTTCAACGGCTACGACACCAGCACGGTGCGCCGCGACCTTCGTCGCGCGCCGGCGGAATGAGCATGCCGCGTGCCCGCATCAAGTCGGGCAAGGCCAGCCTGATCGGGGGAGCCGCCGTGGGATTGGCCAGTTTCGTGCTCTGGACTGCCTGCGCCCATGAACTCGGCGCCGACACCGTTCCCTGGCTGGCGCTCGGCGCGCTTGTTTCAGCCGGCATCGGTGCGTGGATAAGGATCGCCGACCTATAGCGCACAATGCCGGTCGGTTCGGGGGAAACATGCCAGAAGAATTCGACTTCATCCGTCACCGGCGCGGGGTCGGCGGGCGCCGTCGTCGCCTCCCGCCTATCGGAAAACGGGCGCTACTCCGTCCTGCTGCTGGAGGCGGGGCCGCCTGACACAAACCCCTGGAGCCACATCCCCCTCGGCTTTGCCCGCACCTTCATCGACCCGAAGGTGAACTGGAAGTTTGAGAGCGCACCGCACCCGCAGCTCAACAACCGGCAACTCTACCTGGCCCGCGGCAAGACCCTCGGCGGCACCAGTTCGATTAACCGTATGGTCTTTATTCGCGGCAATCACGCCGACTACGACGAATGGCGCCAGCGCGGCTGCGTCGGGTGGGGCTGGGAGTCCGTGCTGCCCTATTTCCGCAAGGCCGAGAACCAGGCGCGCGGGTGCTGATCGAACAAGACCGAGCGGTCGGCGTGGAATACGTAATACCGGAGGGACGCCGGACTGCCCGTGCGAAGGCCGAGGTCATCGTCTCCGGCGGCACCTACGGCTCGCCCCAGTTGCTGCTGCTCTCGGGCCTCGGGCCGGCGCAGCACCTGCAGGACATGGGCATCCCGGTGATCCGCGACCTTCCCGCTGTCGGCGCCAACCTGCACGACCACTTCAACACCCACATGAGCTGGCGCTGCACCCGTGCGATCACCCTGAACGACCTCGAGAACTCCTGGCCGCGGAAGATCGTCGCCGGCCTCCGCTACGGCCTGTTCCGCGCCGGCCCGATGGCCACCAACGGCATCCATGCCGGTCTGTTCACCCGTTCCGACCCGCGGCTGGAAAGGGCCGACCTGCAGATCAACCTGCTGGAATGGAGCACACTGGAACGCACACGAGACCGCGTCATCCCGCACCGATTCCCCGGCTTCACCCTCAGCCCGGTGCACCTGAAGCCGGACAGGCGCGGCACGGTTCGCCTCGCCAGCCCCGACCCGCTGGCGCAGCCCCGCGTGCTGTTCGACTTCCTGCGCACAGACTACGACCTGCGCGCCGTGATCACTGGCATCCGCCTCGCCCGCAGCATCGCCGCCCAACCTGCGCTGCGCCCCTACGTGGCCGAGGAGTTTGCGCCTGGCCCGGCTGTGCGGAGCGACGATGACTTGGCCGCCTTCATCCGCCAGACCGGTATCTCCAACCACCACACCAGCAGCACCTGCGCCATGGGAACCGGCAGCAACAGCGTCGTCGATCCGCGCCTGCGCGTGCATGGCATCGAACGGCTGCGCGTCGCCGATGCCTCGATCATGCCCTCGGTCATCGCCGGCAACACTAACGCGCCCAGCATCGTGATCGGCGAAAAGGCCGCGGCGATGATTCTGGAGGATGCGACAGCCGCCCCAGTGCGGGCCGCCGCCTAGGCAGGCGCCCCCAGGCCATTTGCCGCACGCCCCGACACGCGCAAACATGCCCCAAATACCGAGGGGCGAAACGTGAGCGAAATCTACGACTTCATCATCACCGGCGCGGGCTCCGCCGGCTGCGCCATTGCCGGCCGCCTGGCCGAATCAGGCCGGTACCGCGTGCTGCTGCTGGAAGCCGGCCCGCCTGACACAAACCCCTGGATCCACATCCCCCTCGGCTACGCCAAGACGTATGTCGATCCCCGCGTGAACTGGAAATTCGAAACCGAGCCGCAGCCGCAGATGGGCAACCGCCGCCTCTATCTTCCCCGCGGCAAGACCCTCGGCGGCTCCAGCTCCATCAACGGCATGGTGTATATACGCGGCCATCATGGCGACTATGACGAGTGGCGCCAGCGCGGCTGCACCGGGTGGGACTGGGACTCCGTCCTCCCGTTCTTCAAGAAGGCCGAGAACCAGGCCCGCGGCGCCGACGAATATCACGGCACCGGCGGACCGCTGCACGTCTCCGACCAGGCCGAGCAGGGGGAGCTGTCGCATGCCGTGCTGGAGGCATGTGTGCAGGCCGGCATTCCCCGGAACCCCGACTTCAACGGCAAGCACCAGGAAGGCTGCGGCTACTACCAGACCACCACCTATAACAAGCGCCGCTGGAGCGCCGCGAAAGCCTACCTGTCGAACCCGCCCACCAACCTGACCATCCGCACCAATGCCCATGCCACCCGCGTCATCATCCGTGACGGACGGGCATTCGGCGTGGAATACGACCGCGCCGGCCAACGGGAAACCAGCCACGCACGATGCGAGGTCATTGTCTCCGGCGGCGCCTACGGCTCGCCGCAGCTGCTGATGCTCTCGGGCCTCGGCCCTGCACAGCATTTGCAGGATATGGGGATTGAGGTCATCCGCGACCTCCCCGCTGTTGGTTCCAACCTGCATGATCATTTCAACACCGCCGCCTCCTGGCGCTGCAGCAAGCCGATCACGCTGAACGAGCTATACACGAGCACCATCCGTAAGGCGGCGGCCGGCGTCCGCTACGCCCTGTTCCGCTCCGGCCCGATGGCCAGCAACGGCGTCACCGCGGGGCTGTTTACCCGCTCCGACCCGCGGCTGGAGCGGCCGGATATCCAGATCAACCTGTTCGAATGGAGCACGAAGGAGCGCAGCCGCGACGCGGTCATCCCGCACCCGTTCCCCGGCTTCACTCTCACGCCCGTGCACCTCCGCCCGGACGGCCGCGGCACCGTGCGCCTCAGTAGCCCCGACCCGCTGGCCAGGCCCGCGGTGAAGTTCGACTACCTGCGCACCGACTATGACATCCGGGCGGCAATCGCCGGCCTGCGTCTGGTGCGCTGCATTGCCGCCCAGCCGGCCCTGCGGCCGTACGCGGCGGGTGAAATCTTCCCCGGTCCCGACATCGAGACCGATGATGACATGCTCGACTACATCCGCCGCACCGGTGTCTCCAACCAGCACCCCACGAGCTCCTGCGCCATGGGCACTGGTACGAACACGGTGGTTGATCCCCGACTGCGGGTGCACGGCATCGCCGGTCTGCGGGTTGCCGACGCCTCCATCATGCCGGTTGCCGTCGGCGGCAACACCAATGCCCCAACAATCATGATCGGCGAGAAGGCCGCGGACATGATCCAGCAGGACGCACGCGTGGCGGTCTGACCGCCGCGGTTTCGCGTGAAACGAACAGCCTACGCGGCGTCATGGAAGATGATCCCCAACGTGTGACGCTGGCCGGAGCGCACCACGCTGACGCCGTGCCGCACATTCAGCCGATAGGCACCGCGCCTGCCCGCGGCCGGCCTGTAGCGGACAGGGAAGATCACTGCCTCGCCCTGCCGCAGCGGCACGACAAGACCGCGCGACTGTGCCCGGGGCCGCTGCTCCACCAGCAGGAACTCGCCCCCGCCGAAATCCTTGCCGGGTACGCTCAGCAGGACCGTCACCTGCAGCGGGAACACCAGGTCGCCGTACAGGTCCTGGTGCAGGCAGTTGAAACCACCAGCGGCGTAGCGCAGCAGCAGGGGTGTCGGCCGCGTCTGGCCCGCCTCGTGGCATTGGGCGAGATATGCATCCAGTGTATCCGGGAATACCATCGCCTGCCCTAGCACCTGCCGCCACCGGTTCACGACCTCGGCGAGCGGCTGGTACAGACCGGCGCGCAGGGACGCGACTGCAGGCGGCAGCGGATAGGTGAAGTACTTGTATTCCCCCTGCCCGTATGCACGCTGCTCCATCACGATCCGCTTTCTGAACCGTGCGTCGTCATCATACAGCGCTGCCAGCTCGCGGCAGGTTTCTGGCGGCAGCAGAGCGCGAGTCGCATAGCCCTGGCTCTCCAGCTCGCGGGCCAGCGTCTCGGCATCCAGCCTGGCAATGTCACACACATTCATGGGACAATACTACCCTCGCCCGGCCCGCCCGCACACGCCGCTTCTTGCCTTCACCAACTGCAACCAAATTGGCCGTTTCCCGTTCAGGAGACTCCGCTAGAAAGGAGGACTTCATGAGCGATCGCGTTGAGGGTGCCGCCCGCGACTTCGGTGGACGTGTCCAGGAAACTGTCGGCAACGTCACCGGCGACACCAGGACCCAGGCGCAGGGCCTCTATAACCAGGCCACCGGTCAGGCGCAGCAGGCCGCAGGGCAGTTCACCGACATGGTGAAAGCACAGCCGCTCACCGCGACGCTCATCGCGCTCGCGGTCGGCTATATCCTGGGCCGCTTGACGGCGTGACGCGCGTGTGAACAACCGGAAGGGGGCGCCTGCCCCCTTTTTTGTTTGGCCCGCTTTGTCGGCCCCTTCCGCAATGAGGTCCTGATGCCGCCAGCCATACTGAAATCACGCCTGAGCGAAGGCACTCCGTACCAGGCCGGCGCCACATGGGATGGGCTTGGGGTCAACTTCTCCCTGTTTTCGGCGAACGCCACAAAGGTGGAGCTGTGCCTGTTCGACGACACCGGCAGGACCGAACTGGAGCGGATCGAGCTGCCCGAATACACCAATGAAATCTGGCACGGCTACTTGCCTGATGCCCGCCCCGGCACGGTCTATGGCTATCGCGTCCACGGCCCCTATGAGCCCGAGGCCGGCCACCGCTTCAACCCCAACAAGCTGGTGCTGGACCCATACGCCAAAGCGCATGTCGGCACCCTGAAATGGCATCCCGCCGTGTTCGGCTATGTCATGGGCGACGACGACCGCACGTTCGACGAACGTGACAGCGCGCCGTTCATGCCGAAATCCCGTGTGATCGATCCCGCCTTCACCTGGGGACGCGAACGTGCGCCTTCGATCCCGTGGGACCGCACCATCATCTATGAAATGCATGTGCGCGGCTATACGATGCTGCACCCGGCCGTGCCGAAGAACCTGCGCGGCACCTTCTCGGGCCTCGGCCGGAAGGAGGTCGTGGACTACATCAAGTCCCTCGGCGTCACCTCGATCGAGCTGCTGCCCATCCACGCCTTCGTCGATGACAGTCACCTGCTGGACAAGGGCCTGACCAACTACTGGGGCTACAACACGATCGGCTTCTTTGCGCCCGATCCGCGCTATTCCGCTGTTCCTGACTTTGTCTTCTCCGAATTCAAGGAGATGGTCGCCCGCCTGCACGATGCCGGGCTCGAGATCATCCTGGACGTCGTCTACAATCACACCGCCGAAGGCAACGAGAAGGGGCCGACGCTCTCCTTCCGCGGCATCGACAATGCCTCCTATTACCGTCTGATGCCGGATGAGCCGCGCTACTACATCAACGATACCGGCACCGGGAACACGCTCAACATGGACCATGCACGGGTGGTGCAGATGGTCACCGATAGCCTGCGGTACTGGGCGACGGAAATGCACATCGACGGCTTCCGCTTCGACCTCGGTACCATCCTGGCTCGGCAGGCAACCGGCTTCAATGAAGCGCATGGCTTCCTGCAGTGCTGTCTGCAGGACCCGGTGCTGGCGCAGACCAAGCTGATTGCAGAGCCCTGGGACATCGGGCCCGGCGGCTATCAGGTCGGCGGCTTCCCGCCTGGTTGGGCCGAATGGAACGACAAGTTCCGCGACACGGTGCGGGAATACTGGAAGGGCGATCCCGGCAAGCAGGCCGAGATGGCGACACGCCTGTCCGCATCCTCCGACTGCTTCGCCCGCCGCGGCCGCAAGCCCTGGGCCAGCGTCAACTTCATCACCGCGCACGACGGTTTCACCCTGCACGACCTGGTTTCCTACAACGACAAGCACAATGAGGCGAACGGCGAGGACAACCGTGACGGCCATTCCAGCAACCACTCCTGGAACTGCGGGGCCGAAGGCCCGACCGACGACCCCGAGATCATCACCCTGCGCGAACGCCAGAAGCGCAACATGCTTGCAACATTGCTGCTCTCGCAGGGCACACCGATGTTGCTGGCGGGTGATGAATTCGGCCGCACGCAGCGCGGCAACAACAACGCCTACTGCCAGGACAACGAGATCAGTTGGGTCGACTGGAATTTCGGCGAAAGGGAGGTCGATCTCGCCGAGTTCGTTCGCAAGCTCATTGTGCTGCGGCAATCCTTCCCGATACTCCGCCGCTCCCGCTTCCTGACCGGCGAGTACAATCCCGATCTTGATGTCCGTGATGTCCGTTGGCTGTCTCCAACCGGGCAGGACCTCGACAACGGCCAGTGGGAAGATGCGAACGCCCGCTGTTTTGGTATGCTGCTGGATGGGCGGGCGCAGGCCAGCGGCATCAAGCGTCCGGCCTTGGATGCCACCGCACTGCTCGTGCTGAACGCCCACCACGACGTCGTCAATTTCACCCTGCCGGACGTTGTCGGCGGCATTGTCTGGCGCTGCCTGCTTGATACGAACGTCCCGGACGACAGCCGGCATGAATCATTTCAAACAGGTGACACTTTCGAGATCACCGGCCGCTCGGTCGTGTTGTTCGTCCTGGAGCCTGAGCACAAGCAGTCCGTCGCGCTGCGCCGGGCGGTGGAGAGCATTCGTCTGATGTCGGAACGGCCGATTCCTGTCGCCAACCCCGAAGGAAGCCCCGAGGCGGAAAGAGCGCTGTCGTCGCCTGCGGAATGACGTGGGCGTGATGCGAAATCCGGTCTGCCCCACGGTATAGGTTCGCTGTCCGCCATGACAAGGATTGTATCTATGTCAGAAACAAGCAAGCCAGCAGTCGAGGCTGCCAAGAAGCCGAGCCAGACGGCTGTGGATGCGTCTGCCAGGACAGCGAAGGAGGCTGTGGGCCAAGCCAGCCAGACAGCGCAGGCCGTGACGGACCGTATCCGCGACGCCAGCCAGGGCATGACCGAAAGCGTTGCCGAGACGGCGACTGCCGCAACCGATATCTCGACGAAGGTCGCCGACCAGGGGCGGGAGGTGATGCTGCTTGGCGTGCGCACCGCGGCAGGCGTCAGCAGCCGTGTTGCCGACATCAGCTTCGGCCGCAGCCATCACTTGCTGACCTCCAGCGTCCATGCGATGGACATGTACCGCGAAGCGTCCGAGCGTTCCGCCGAACGCGTGCAGGCGCTGCTGTCCAGCGCCATCACGCTGGGCCGCGGCATCCAGCAGATGCAGCACGCCTGGCTGGAAATCCTTGACCACACGCTGGAACACGCGACGCACAAGCCGCAGGATCTGCTGCGCTGCAAGACCCTGGTCGAGGTCGCCGAGGTACAGCGCGACCTGTACCTCGATATGATCAACCACGCGCTCGAATCGAGCACCCGCATCCTGGAACTCGCCAGCCGCACGGCGCAGGAGGCGGTGCGCCCACTTCAAATGACGGCCCATTGAACTTACGACTGAAACTTTCTGATCCGCCGGCCCCGCCCGGCGACCCGCCCATGCCACCGGACCCGGATGAGCCTGTGCCGATCGAGGAGCCGCCGGCCCCCATCCCGGTCCCGCCCGATGAGCCACCGGAACCGGTGCGCACCGTCGGGTAGGGCGGATGCGCCGGAGGACCAGGCGGCTTGGACCGCTTGGAAAGGCTGAACAGGCGCGCTACGGTCGCAATCGGACGGTAGCGCGCACTGGGCTGTCGTGATTCACCCGTTACCCAACCGGAATAGCGGACCAACCATCTTCCTACATGCCCTCGAATAATGCCGTGGTGATGTAGCGTTCTGCGAACGATGGGATAATCGTCACGATGCGCTTGCCCGCGAATTCATCACGCTTCGCAACCCTAAGCGCCGCCGCCAAGGCTGCGCCCGAGGAAATCCCGCCGGGAATCCCCTCGGTCCGTGCCAGTCGGCGTGCATTCGTCATCGTTTCGTCATTGGAGACCTGGATGACCTCGTCGATTGCCTGTGTATCCAGGATTTCCGGGATGAACCCGGCGCCGATCCCCTGGATCGGGTGCGGCGCGGGCTGGCCGCCCGACAGAACCGGGCTCGCCGCCGGCTCCACCGCGAACATCTTGAGGTTTGGCCGGCGCGGCTTCAGCACGTGGGCGACACCGGTCAGCGTGCCGCCCGTGCCGATCCCGGACACGATCGCATCGACCTCACCGTTGGTGTCGTGCCAGATCTCCTCGGCCGTGGTCTTGGCATGGATTGCCGGGTTGGCAGGGTTCCCGAACTGGTTGGGGATCACCGCACCCGGATTTTCCGCCAGCAGTTCATGCGCGCGTGCCACCGCACCGTTCATGCCCTTCTCCCGTGGTGTCAGCTCGAGCTGCGCCCCCAGATAGGTCAGCATCTTGCGCCGCTCCATCGACACGGATTCCGGCATCGTCAGGATCAATCGATAACCGCGCGCCGCGGCCACGAAGGCCAGCCCGATGCCGGTATTGCCCGAGGTCGGTTCGATGATTGTCCCCCCCGGCTTCAGCGCCCCGGACTCCTCCAGCGCCAGGATCATGCTGACGCCGATGCGGTCCTTCACGCTGGCGATCGGATTGAAGAATTCCAGTTTCAGGCAGATGTCGGCCGTGATGCCTTCCTCGGCCGCGATATGCGGGATGCGCACCAGCGGCGTGTTGCCGATCGTCTCGGCGATGCTGTCGTAGATACGGCCGCGCAGCGGCCGGTCAAATACGAGAGGCTTATGTTCGGCTGCCATGATGACTGTCCCTTCCTGAGGCCCGCCGCATAGAAATCAGGTTTTCCACGTCTGGCAAGATAGCGCGCCAGGTAGAATGAATTTCTGCGTGGCGGCGATCGTATAGAACTGAAAGCTCCGCCAACCGATATCCCGAGCCGGTCTTGGCAAGCCGCCGCCTCTGGCGCATGTTCCGGCGAAAGGGACCGTACCGCCGGCATCATGAAGCAATACCATCCCCACCGCATAGCGTCGGTCCGTTTCATCATCGCGACGCTGGTGATCGATGCCCTCGGTTTCGGCATGGTCGTCCCCATCGTGCCGGAGCTTGTACTCAAGCTCTCCGGCCTGACCGTGGCCGGCGCCTCGATCTGGGTCGGCGCCCTACTCGCCGCATTCGCCGGCATGCAGTTCCTCTGCGCGCCGATCCTGGGTGCGCTGAGCGACCGGTTCGGCCGCCGCCCCGTCCTGTTGCTGTCGCTCAGCGGGATTTGCGCCAACTACCTGCTGCTCGCCTGGGCGCCGTCGCTGCCGTGGCTGTTCCTGGGCCGCCTGATCGCGGGCGCCACTGCCGCCAACGCCTCTACTGCCAATGCGTATATCGCGGACGTCACGCCGCCGACGTTGCGCGCCGCCCGCTTCGGACTGGTCGGCGCCGCCTTCGGCATCGGCTTCGTCCTGGGTCCCGCCTTCGGCGGGCTGCTGGGCGTATACAATCTGCGCCTGCCCTTCCTGGTCGCAGCCGGCCTCGCAGCATGCAACGTTCTGTATGGCTGGCTGGTGCTGCCTGAGAGCCTGGACCCCGAACATCGCCGCCCCATCGAATGGAGCCATGCCAACGCCTTCGGCTCGGTGCGCCTGGTCCTGGCCGACCCTGCCCTGCGGCGGCTCGCCTTCGCCTGGTGCGCCAATTGGTTCGCACTCGGCGCCCTGCCCAGCAGCTTCGTGCTGGCAAACCAGATGCGGTTCGATTGGAACACGCAGCAGAACGGCCTCGCGATGGGGCTTGCCGGGCTGGGATCGGCCATCGTCCAGGGCCTGCTGGTCCGCCGCATCGTGCCCCGGCTGGGAGAGCGCCGATCGGCCATGACCGGCGCCGCCTTTACCGCGGCCGGCTATTTCTGTCAGGCGATCGCGCCTATCCCGGCCTTCGTCCTGCTCGGCATCACGCTCCAGGCACTCGGCGCCATTGCCTCGGCCGCCATCCAGGCCATGGTGGCGTCGCACGCCGGCGCAGATCGGCAGGGTGAGACGCAGGGCGCGCTGTCCTCCCTGCAAGGACTGACTGCGATCGCCTCGCCGATCATCGCCTCCGGCCTGTTCACGGCGTTCACCCAGGTTGGCGCCGTGATCCATTTTCCCGGCGCGCCTTTCCTGGCATCGTCGATCGCCTGCACCTTGGGCTGCTGGGCCATTGTGGGCCTGCGATGGCGCACGGAACTGGTCACCGCGGGACCGGCTGCGGGTGCATAATCGCCAAAGGCTGAACGGTACGGCGGCGTGAACCCGGCTCCGAAAGACTGTAGGTTGGGCACAGGAGGAAACGTATGACGATTCACCCGCCCCGCCAGAAGGCTCCGGCCCTGAGCTGCGACTGTCACTTCCACATCTTCGGCCCGTTCGACAGGTTCCCGTTGAGTCCAGGTCGCACCTACACCCCGCCCGAGGCTCTGGTTCCAGCGTACCTGGCGCTCGCCGAAGCCCTCGGCCTGCAGCGCATGGTCGTGGTGCAAGCCAGCATCTACGGCACTGATAACGCCGTGACGATGGACGCCATCGCTCAGTTCGGGCTGCACCGCGCCCGCGGCGTCGCCGTGGTCGACGACAGCTTCGGCGAGCCCGCGCTCCGCCGCATGCACGAACAGGGCATCCGTGGTGTCCGCTTCAACATGGTCTCCGGCAACGGCACGCCCGAGGATCAGCTTCAGGCGCTGGCAGACCGCATCGCCCCGCTGGGCTGGCATATCCAGATCTATGCCGAGGGCGAAAAATTGCAGGAAATCGGCCGGCCCCTGGCGAAATTGCCGGTCGAGGTCGTTATCGACCACTGCGGCGGTGTCCGGGCCGGGCTCGGCACAGGCCACCCGCAATTCCAGGCCCTGCTGCGCCTCCTCGACAGCGGACGGGCCTGGGTCAAGCTGTCCAGCTATCGCGCTTCCTCGGCCGGCGCGCCCTGGGCGGACGTGGCGCCGAACGTCAAGGCCCTCGCCGCCGCGGCGCCCGAGCGCTGCGTCTGGGGCACCGACTGGCCGCACTCCAACATGAGCCCGCGCCCCGAGGCGGACGCGCTACTCGACCAGTTGTTCGACTGGATTCCCGACCCGACCGCGCGCCGGAAGATCCTCGTGGACAATCCTGCCCGGCTCTACGGATTCTGAGAGCCGCCTTCCCCTACGCCGAGCGGCTACGCACCCTCACCCCATGCGGCCGACCGCTATCCTCGGCGCAGGGCTGGCCGCCGGCGCGCTCGCATACCGTTTCGCCAAGGTCGCGCAGGCCATGAGCTGGATCTGATGAAATAGCATCAGCGGCAGCACGATCAGCCCGACCGGCTGCCCTGCCAGCAGCACGGTCGCCATCGGCAGCCCGCTCGCCAAGCTCTTCTTCGAGCCGCAGAACACGACGGTGATCTCATCCGCCCGGTTGAATCCCAGCAACCGGCTGCCGAATGTTGTCGCCCCCAGCACCAATGCCAGCAGCACGGCATCGACAACCAGCAGCCGACCCAGGTCGGCCAGCCCGAGTTGGTGCCAGATGCCGTGCGCGACGCCCTCGCTGAACGCGACATATACCACGAGCAGGATCGAGCCACGGTCCACCAGCCCCAACAGCGTCTTGTTGCGCAGCGCCCAGCCGCCCAGCCACGGACGGGAAAGCTGCCCCGCCGCAAACGGCAGCAGAAGCTGCAGCAGGATGTCGCCCACCGCCTTCATCGAGAACGCCCCGTGCGCGCTGAGCAACAGCCCCGCCAGCAACGGCGTCAGTACCATGCCCAACAGGTTGGAGGCGGTCGCCGCGCACAGGGCCGCCGCCACATTCCCCCGCGCGATGGACGTGAACGCGATCGAGGACTGTACCGTCGAGGGCAGCACGCACAGCAGGATTACCCCGGTCCACAGCGCCGGCGTCAGCAGATGCGGGAACAGCGCCCGGGCCCCCAACCCAAGCACCGGAAACAACAAAAACGTTGTCGCGAGCACTACCGTATGCAACCGCCAATGCCGCGCACCGGCCAGAGCCGCTCGCGGCTCCAGCCGAGCACCGTGTAGGAAGAAGAGCAGCGCGATGGCTGCGATCGTGCCGTGATCGGCGATCACCGCGCCATCCCCATGCACCGGTAGTACCGAGCCCAGAGCCACCATGCCAAGGATTGCGGCGACATAGGGGTCAATCGGCAGGCGGGAAAATACCGTCTTCAGCGTGGTCATGCTGGTCCTTCCTGGTCGTGTCCGGAAGGTGCGCCTGACGACGTCCATTGTGAACCACGCTAAACAGGCTTATTGTTATCGTGAAATCCGATAGGCAATGTTCAACCCAGCCCACCTGCAAAGCTTCCTCTGCGTCGTGCAGACCCGCAGCTTCACCGAAGCTGCCCGCCGCCTCGACCTGCAGCAATCCACCGTCAGTCAACACATCCGCCGGTTGGAGGAGGATGCCGGCCGCCGCCTGTTCGTCCGCGACACCCATTCGGTCACCCTGACCCCGGATGGTGAGGCGATGACTGGATTCGCCCAATCGATCCTGGATACACAACGCCGGGCAGAGCAGTATTTCGCCCGCTCGCAGCTCCGCGGCCGGCTCCGGTTCGGCACATCCGAGGATTTCGTCAGCACCCGTCTGCCCGAGTTGCTGCGTGACTTTGTCCGTCAACACGCCCTGGTGGACCTGGAACTCAAGGTCGGCGTCAGCGCCACACTGTATGAGTATCTGGATGCCGGCGAACTCGACCTCGTGCTGGCCAAGCGCCGAGCCGGCGATGACCGGGGCCGGCGCGTGTGGCGGGATCGCCTCGACTGGATCAGCGGTCCCGGGGTGACGATCGACCCAACGGCTCCGATCCCCCTGATCCTATATGCCGCCCCCAGCATCACCCGATCGGTCGCGCTGGAAACTCTGGAACGCGCCGGATTCACCTGGCGCATTGTCTGCACCAGCGGCAGCCTGAGCGGCCTGCGTGCTGCCTGTCTCGCCGGCCTGGGCGTCACCGTCCATGCACGTGGCCTGATCCCCGAGGGGCTGGCCGAACTGCCATCAACCGCGGGCCTGCCGGAACTGGGTGATGTCGAATTCGTCGTGCTGGAAGCC
Organism: Rhodopila sp.; assembly: GCA_035640755.1. GTDB lineage: Bacteria > Pseudomonadota > Alphaproteobacteria > Acetobacterales > Acetobacteraceae > Rhodopila. The sequence goes on along the minus strand of DASQVN010000428.1, from coordinate 1,716 downwards.
CGCACTGGCCTGCGCGGCCCGGCTGCTGCGCTTGCCCAGACAATCCTGGCGAACGGCAACCGCCTGCAAAGATCAGCCTGAGCGCCGGCACAACGCCGCAGTCAGCGTATTCTCCAGCAGGCACGCAACCGTCATCGGCCCGACACCACCGGGAACGGGCGTGATGGCGCCGGCAACCTCGGCGCACCCGGCAAAATCCACGTCACCGACCAGCCGTCCATCCGGCAGCCGGTTGATGCCGACATCGACCACCGTCGCGCCCCGCCGGACCCAGTCGGCCCGCACCATGTGTGCCCGCCCGACCGCAGCGACGATGATGTCTGCCCGCCGGCACTCCTCCGGCAGGTCCCGCGTGCGCGAATGGGCGATGGTTACCGTGGCGTTGGCCGCCAGCAGCAAGGACGCCATCGGCCGGCCGACGATATGGGAGCGGCCGAGGACGATCGCATGCGCCCCCGCCGCCTCGACTCCCGCAGTGGCCAGCAGCTTCATCACGGCCCGCGGCGTGCACGGCGCCAACGCCGCTCGGCCCTCGGTCAATAGACCGACATTCAAGGGGTGGAAGCCATCCACGTCCTTGGCCGGATCGACCGCTTCGATGATCGCGCGCGTGTCGATATGCGCTGGCAGCGGCAATTGCACCAGGATGCCGTCGATCGCATCATCACGGTTCAGCAGGTCGATCACGGCGCTCAGCTCATCCTGGCCGGTGGTCGCAGGCAGCCGGACGGTTCGCGCCGCGATGCCGGCCTCCCGTGCGGCCTTGTCCTTGGTGCGGACATAGACGGTGCTGGCCGGGTTGTCGCCAACCAGCACCACCGCCAGTCCTGGGGTGAATCCGGCGCGGGCCACGTTTGATGCGACCTCGGCACGCAGCGATGCGGCAACGGCCTTGCCGTCGATGATCCTCGCGGTCACAGCTGCTCCAGCCTTGTGGTCAGATAGGAAGGGTTGCCGGCGACATGCAGGATTTTCTCGCGGCTTGCATGACCCAGGGTGACGGTCACGGCCGAGGCCGGAACACCCAGCGCCTGCGCCACGGCCGCGCAGGCCGCCCGGTTTGCCCGCCCGTCCTCGGCCGCTTCACTGACGCCGATGCGAAGCCGCAGGCCCCCGGCAGACTCCGCCGCCACTTGCAGCCCCGGCCGGCGCGATTTCGGCTGCACCTTGACGTTGACGGTCACGCCATCGGGACGAGTCTGCCAGAACCCGGTCAAAGCAGCGGCCGCAGAGTCCCGTAGATAATTGATTGATACACGCTGTTGAGCAGCATGCGTGCCGCTTGCAGCAGAAGCAGCAGGATCAGCGGGCTGATATCGATATTGCCGAAACTGGGCAGCACACGGCGGATCGGCCGCAGCGCCGGCTCGGTGATCCGGTACAGGAAGTCGCCCACGGTCCAGACAACACGGTTGCGCGTATCAAGAACGCCGAACGCGGCCAGCATGCTGAACACAGCGGCCAGGATTACCGCCCAGGCATATAGACTGAGCACCTCATCCACCAGCCAGAACAGCGCCTGCATCGACAAGAACTCCAGAAATCGGCCGCGGACCGTAGCGGTGGCGTCTCCGCTCCGCAACAAGACTTAGCGGTGTGTGGAGTCGCTTCCCCGGGAAATCACGCTCGGTACACAACCGAAGTACGGGCGTGTGTCCCAGATCACAGACAGATAACGCTGACTGTTTAGAAGTCCCACTGCCGGCTGGTGCTGCC
>DASQVN010000427.1:0-5156 GCA_035640755.1 Rhodopila sp. | reverse complement strand
GCGCCGCCGCGAACGGCGCCAGCCCGTGCAGCGAGAACCCCGCCCAATCCGCGGTCGCCGCCATCGCCGGGAACAGCGGATGATGCCCCCAGGTCGCCACGAAATGCAGGAACGCCGCGCAGATCGTCGCCGCAGCCGAGGTATCGGCCCGATCCGTCACCGCCCACGCACCGCCGTCCTCGATCCGCCGCTGCAGATGCGCCACGGCCCACCCCAGCGCATGCTGCGTGATGCCCTGGAACGGCTGCGCCGGATCGACCGCAACCTTCCGCAGCCCACCGCCCGCAACCCGCTCGTGTGCCGCGTGCACGTCATCCAGCAGCGCCGCCGACACCATGTACACATTCCGCACCGGATTGGCAGGCTGATACAGCGCCACGATCCGGTCCATCTCGGCCCGCCCGATGACGAACACATTCGCCGGCAGTGGCGTCGTCTGCATCCGTGGCTCCGCCACCGGTTTCGCGACGATCACCGCCCGCGGCGGCGGCTCCCCCTCCGGCAATCCCGGAGTCATCGTCACCGCGCCGCAGCCGGCGCATTCAATCGCCACGCCGCGGAACCGCGCCGGGTCATACCCCGCGATCAGCTCACGCCCGCACGCGCAGCAAAGCGTCCCGCTGCCCGGCCCGGTGAACACCGGCCCATCGCAGCGCTGGATGAAATGCGTCTCCATTACCGCTCAGGCGCGTTGTTTGAGCGGGGATTCAGCCCCCCGGCGATGCCGCCTCCGGTCATCGCGTGGCGTTGCTTGCGCACGCGATTCAGACCTCCGGCGATGCCGCCTCCGGTCATCGCGTGCTACAGCCAGGAGAACAGCTTGGTGAACCAGCCCTGCCGGTTCTGCTGGATGATCGGGGTCTGCCCGACACTCGGCGCCTCGCCCAGCGCCGCGTTCTGCCGCAGCCGCTGCGACTCCTTCTGCGCGTCCACCTGCGCGTGGTCCGTGTCCGGCTTGCGCCAGTACAGCACCCTGTCGATGAAACTCTCGTCCGCGTCGGTCAGGCGCGCGTCCTGGTCGACCTTGCGGCGGATATCGGCCGGCGCCGGCGGCCCCGCCTCCTGCAGCAGTGCCTCCTGCCCCGCGCTCGTCCCCCCCTTCGGCGCCCCCAGCGCAAGCTGCGGCACCAGAGTCTCCTCCGCCTGCTGCCGCTCGCTGACCTCCTGCGGGCGCGATGCACCGGGCCGCGGCGGACGCAGATTATAGTCCGGCGGCATCGACAGCGGCGCCCGCGTCGTCACCGTATATTCGTCGGGCGCATCGCGGGTCAGCCCGAAGGTCCGGGTCAGCCCGTCGCTGCACCCGGTAAGCAGAAGCCCGCCGGCAAGCAGAACAGAGCCAGTAAGGCACAGTCGAACAAATTGGGTGCGCATGCGACGCTCCATACCCATTTGACCGGCATACCCGCAAGTGTTCGTCCCACCGCGAACCATCTGCCGAGCCGATTCACCCACTCGCGTGATGGCGATAACCTCTAACGTTGCCCCGGGGCCACGCCAGCAGCATCGAGAGAACCAACCCAAGCGTCAGCGTCCACTGCGCGATCGAGAACGCATGCGCATACGCCCGCTCGCCGCCATGCCCGTCCAGGATCACAAAAAACAGACTCCCGATCGCCGCCACACTGATGGCCGACCCCACCTGCAAGGCCGAGTTGGTGATGCCCGCCGCCACCCCCGCCTGCGCCGCCGGCACATCCCCCAGCACTGTCGCGAACAGCCGCGGAAACGCCACCCCCTGCCCGAACCCGGCCAGGAACACCACGACCACCAGCCACATCCCGGTGATATCGAACGCAACCAGCACCCCGACCAACGCATAGAACGTCACCTGGATCCCCATGCCGATCGACAGCAGCCACGGCCGCAGCCGCACCAGCGGTGCCGTGACCAGCGGCCCGATGAACAGCCCGATGCCATAGGGCACGATCGCCAGCCCCACATTCAGCGGCGGCATCCCCCGCCCCTCCTGCTGATACAGCCCGAACAGCAGGTAGAAGCTCGTCGTGAAGAAGAACAGCGCCGCCACCAGCACGCCGCGCCGGAAGCTCCTGATCCGCAGCAGCGCCATATCAATCAGCGGCATCCCGCCGCGCCGGCTGAGCATGGCCTCATAGCGGACGAACACCACCGTCAGCACCGGCATGCAGCCAAGCGCCACGAACACCCACACCGGCCAGCCCTGCTCCCGCCCCACCGACAGCGGCACCACGATCGCCGCCAGCGCCGCCGACAGAAGCCCCGCACCCCCCAGGTCGAGCTTCACCTCCCGGCTGCCCGCCGTCTCCGGCACCAGCCGAGCCGCCAGGATCAGCGTCGCCGCACACACCGGCAGCGTCAGCAGGAAGATGCTCCGCCACCCGAGCCCGTACGGATTCCACTGGATCAGCGCTCCGCCGCTGAACTGCCCGGTCGCCGCCGCCATCCCCATCATGATGCCATACGCGCTCATCGCCCGCGCCAATTCCCGCTCATTCGGAAACAGCGCGCGGAGCGAGCCCAGCACCTGCGGCAGCAGCAGCGCCGCCCCCGCCCCCTGGACGATCCGCGCCAGCACGAGCTGCACCGGAGACGCCGCCACGCCGCACACCAGACTGGCCAGGGAGAAGCCGGCCATCCCGATCAGGAAGCAACGCCGCCGCCCGTACAGGTCGCCCAGCCGCCCGCCGGTGATCAGGAACACGCCAAAGCTGCACGCGTAGCCCGAAACCACCAATTGCAGCTCCGCCGGATTTGCGCCAAGGCTCTCCTGGATCGACGACAGCGCAACATTGACGATGAAGAAGTCAACCGGCGGCATGAACGCGCCGGCCAGCAGCACCACCAGCGCCAGCCAGCGCAGTGCACTTGGTTGCGGCGCTGCATCATGATTGCTCGGGCGCGTCGCCGGACTCTCTGCTATAGGCAAATGGATGTTTCCTCTGACCTCGGCCGCCTTGCCGGCTCCGGCACGAACTAGCACCTAATTCCCATGCCGCCACCCCCATCAGTGCTGGACCCGGACGGCCACTACGCGCGGCTCGGCGTCGAACCGGCAGCCTCGCAGCCGCAAATCGCCAAGGCGTTCCGCGCCCGCGCCCGTATCCTGCACCCCGACGTCCCCCGCACCGGCAACGCCGAGGCCTTCGTCCGGCTGAAGCAGGCCTACGACATCCTGTCCGATCCCCAACGCCGCGCCACCTACGATCGCCGCGCCGAACGGCCCGCGCCCGACGACGACGAGCCGGTCGTGATCTATCCCGCGCCCCCGCCCCGGCCGCGGCCGATCGATCTCCCGATCGCCCCGCGCCTGCCGCGCCTCTCCGGCGTGCCGGTCGCGGTCTGGGCCGGCATGGCCACAGTACTCGCCCTCGGCCTGATCGGACTGGCAACGCACCTGCATCCCTCCGCCAGGCCGGCCGAAACACCCATCCGTCCCAACGCGCCCATCGTGCCGCCGCTGTCACCCAGCGACCAGCGCACCGTCCTCTACGGCCTCCCCCCCGTCCACCTGGCCGGCACGCCCAACTTCTACGTCACCCCGTCAACCGAGCCCGCGGTGCTGTGGCGCCGTCCCGCCGGCCAGAGCCAACTGCTGCGCGTCGCCGAACTGCCGCCGTTCAGCACCGGCCACGCCATCCGGCTGGAACGGCAGAGCGGCCTGGTCGAGGTCCAGGTCAGCGACACCGGCAGCGGCTTCATCGCCGCCAGCCGCATCGCCCTCGGCGACAGCCGCACGGCCCGCCGCGCCTATTGCGGCTACAACGCCGGCCCGGTCCCCGAGGACGGGGAGCTGCTGGAGAGGCGCACCACCGGCAACGGCAGCCTCTCGGTCGACAACCATGCCCCCCAGCCCGCCGTCGTGAAGCTGCGCGACCCGGCCGGCATGGTGGCGCTGTCGGTCTTCCTCGGCCCCGGCAGCCACAGCGACATCACCGGCATCCCTGCCGGCACCTACCGCCCGGAATTTGCCCTCGGCGAGCTCTGGAGCCGCGCCTGCAACGGTTTCACGGCCCCCGTCCGCACCGGCAGGCTCGCCGCCGTCACATTCCCCGGCGAAACCCACCTCACCGTCTCCGCCGACCCCGACACCCCCGGCTGGCAACCCATCTTCGAACAGGACTTCGAGCAGGAATAACCAGCCTCCGCAGGAGCGCTCAAAACCCGCATCCTATCCCCCAAAAGCCGCGTTCACCGTCACGCCCGGGCCTCTCATCGTCACGCCCGGGCCTGACCGCCACGCCCGGGCCTGATCGTCATGGCCGGGCTCGACCCGGCCATCCACCCCCAGTCGGTGCCGCCACGAACACCGGCACCAAACCCCGGCCGGGAGCACCGCCGCCCCTCACGCCACCGCCGCGGCAGCCCCCTGGTTCCGCCGCGCCTGCCACAGCGCCACAAAATCGATCGGCTGCAGCAGCACCGGCGGGAACCCGCCATCCCGCGTCACATCGGACAGGATGTTGCGCGCGAACGGGAACAGGATGCGCGGACACTCCACCAGCAGCACCGGCTCGACCGCATTCTCCGGCAGCCCGCTCAGCGTAAAGATCCCGGCATAGGTCAGCTCGGCCACAAAAACCGTCGCCAGCGGCGTGGCATTCTGCCCATTGCCCCCCGCTTGACCCCCCGCCTGGCCTGACGTGTCATGCGCCTCGGCCCGGATCATCAGCGCCACCTCGAAGACGTTCTGCCCCTCCTGCACCCGCCGCGCCTGCACATCCAGGTTGATGCTGACCTGCGGCTGGGCGCGGAGCTGGCTGAAGATGTGCGGCGCACCCGGAACCTCGAACGACAGGTCCTTCACATACTGGATGTTGACGACCAACGGCTGCTGACCCGCTTGCTGCGGGGCGGTCTCGGACATTCTGAACTCCGTCACAAATAGAAATGATTAACAGTCAGGCCGCGCGCTCGGCCGATAACCTCACGCCCGCCACACCAGTTGCGCTGGCGCCGGTTCAGTCGGGTCGCAGCGCAGCCACTGCCCGTTCGCCACACTCTGCCCGGTCATCGACAGGATGAACCCCCAGTGGCTGACGACCAGCGTATGCGCCCAGTCATGCCGCGCCGCAAGATCCGCCCGGAACCGCGCCGCTCGGCTGACGATCGATGCCTCGGATTCCGCCTCGGATGGCCACCAGACCTCGGCAATCGTGGAAAAATCATGCTCGGGC
>DASQVN010000426.1:0-3834 GCA_035640755.1 Rhodopila sp. | reverse complement strand
GGATTTTATCAAACAGCCGCTATCTGGGAAATCATGAGCAGCGTTACCATCGCCCCAGTCGGATCCACCGACCGATCCCCTGGCCGCTCCCCTGGCCGATCCGCCCGCAAGCCGCGCGGCCAGGGCGCGTCCCGGCGTGATGAAATCCTGGACGCAGCCAAGCGGCTGTTCCTGACCGAAGGCTTCGAGCACGCCACCATCCGCAAGATCGCTGCTGCGGTCGGCGTCTCCTCGGCCGCGCTGTATCTTTACTTTCCTGACAAGGACGCCATCCTCCGCGCCATTGCCGAGTCCACCTTCGAAACGCTGCTCGCCCGGCTGGAGCAATCGCAGCGCCATCCCGGCGATGATCTGGACCGCTTCCGCGCCGGTCTCGAAACCTATGTTCGCTTCGGCCTGGCGCATCCGGACGAGTACCGCCTGACATTCCTCGCGAAAATGATGACCAGCAGCGGTCCGGGCCGTCCCGCCGCGCCGTGCGAGGACCTGCCGGCCGCCGACCGATCCTTCAGCATTCTGGCCGATGGCATTGCCGGGCTGATGCGGAGCGGCACGTTCCGCCAGGACGATCCGCTGCTGATCGCCGAGGCCGTCTGGGCCAGCCTGCACGGCCTGACCGCACTTCTGCTCGATCAGGCCGACCACATCGAGTCGCCGCACGATCTGCTGATCGCCGCTGTGCTGGACATGGTGATCCGCGGTCTCTCCGCCCCGCCTGAGCATTGATCATATATTACGCCCTCCGAACCAGGACGGGCGCATCTCCGCACGTCGTTCCGTCGCGCCAGCTTCGGCAACTTGGCGATCACGCTCGCGGCAGATCCGGCCGGCCAGCGGCGGCAATACGTTGGTCCATGACAACACAAGTTCGGCATCAGAGGCCCTGCGGTCCGCGCCATGACGAACGAGCAGCAGGGACCGGTCAGCCTGCAGCGCAGCAACATCGTTCATTTGTAGCGCACCAGGCGGGACGGGTGCGTTCGGCCGTATTCCTGCGTTGGGCCGGATTGCGCATCCGCCCCGCCGACTGTAACGTCCTGACCTGTTGCGGCGAATGATGCCGGCCGGACTGCCGGCCCCGGCGGTTATTTCGGACCCGCTTCGACATATCTGATCCTGAAGGTTGATACTGGATGCCGCAGCCCGATCACATCTCCAAGCTTGGCATAACCGACCCGGCTGGCCTGGACGAAGACCTGAAGATTGTCTGGCAGAAATGCGTGGACAAGCTGGGCTTCGTCCCGAACGTGCTCAGCGCCTACAGCCTGCGGCCGCAGCGGCTTCGAAACTTCATGGCAATGTACAACGAGATCATGCTCTCGGAGTCCGGCCTCTCGAAGCTGGAGCGGGAGATGATCGCCGTCGTCGTTTCCTGCGCGAACCGGTGCTACTATTGCCTGGTCGCGCACGGCGCCGCGGTGCGGCAGCTCTCCGGCGACCCCGAGCTGGGGGAAATGCTGGTGATGAACTATCGCGTCGCCAACCTCGACCCGCGGCAGCGCCAGATGCTCGATTTCGCCTGGAAGCTGACAACCGAGCCCGAGGCGATCGAGGATGCCGACCGCGACGCACTGGCGCAGCAGGGCCTCAGCCAGGAAGACATCTTCGACCTCGCAGAAACGGTCGCGTTCTACAACCTGTCGAACCGCATGGCCTCGGCGCTGCACATGATGCCGAACCGGGAGTACCACACGCAGGCACGCCGCCCGTCGGAGGGATTTTAGACTCCGTGGTGGGGCCTGGGCGGTGATGGGCGTTTGTATTTCACCACGGAGGGCACCGAGGTCGTTGAAGAGCCACGGAAAGGGGGTATCGTTCGGTCCCTGAAGGCTCAGGCGAAGCGCACGTTCGCGTAGATTTCGGGAAAGGACAGCACCACGCCAGCGTCCTGCAACACAACTACATCCTGAGCGGCCTGCGTCTCTGTCCAAGCGCCATCCACGCGTTCGATGATGGTGACGGCGGGCCGATCCTGATCGACCAGGATATATTGTCGCAGACTGGGCAGTGTCGTGTACTCCGCGCGCTTCTGCCGCCGATCAACGTTGGCGGTGTCCTTGGAAAGCACCTCAAAAATGAATACCGCGTCGTGCAGTGTTCGGGTCGAACCAGCGATGGTCCCCGCACATACGGTAACATCCGGATAGCGGATCTTTCCGCCGACCTTGATCCGCAGTTCCGGCACCGCCTCATAGAGGGCGGAATCCAGATGCTGATCCAGGATGCGCATCAGGTTAATGACAATGCGCTGATGATTCCGGCTGCCGCCGGTCATCGCAATGATCGCGCGGCCGTCGAACTCATGCCGTCCCTCCTGCTGGTCCTCCCAGGCGAGGAACTGCTCAATGGTCAGGTTGGTCTCGCGCCGAACAACGTTCATCATTCGATCCTAACGCGGCCTCGTTCCCGCCTCAACCGACGGATCATCCAGCATCAGCGCCATCAATTCCTCATCCCACGGCACCCCATCGACCAGCAGGCTGCCCGGCGCCGTCCCATAGGTCACGAATCCCAGCCGCCGATACAGTCGCCGAGCGGCCGGATTCCCGACAGTTACCGATAGCGTCAGGATCTGCAGGCCCGCCGCCCGCGCTTCGGCCACCAGCCGCCCGAGCAGCGCCAGCGCGAGGCCCGAGCCGCGCCACTCCGGGGCCACATAGACCCCCACGACATGCCCCTTGTGCCGCAGCTTCACCCTGGGCGAGACCACATACCCCGCCATCGCCACGAGCCGATCACCAACAAACCCGCCCAGCGACACATTTGGCGGCACGCCGATCATCCGGCGCATGTCGTCGCCCTGTTCTTCCTCGAATGATGACCCGAATGCCTCCGGATGCTCGCGCAGCGCCCGCAGCCGCGCGGCCCGGTACTGCGCCAGGTCGCCTTGGTGCAGCCGCCGGATCGCCCATGCGCTCAGCGCAACGCCTCCGCGATCCGCTGCGCCAGCCGGCGCGCCACTTCGTCCTTGTCCATCCGCGGCCAGTCCTCGATCCCCGCAGCCGAGACAAGGTGCACCGTGTTCTGCGCCCCGCCCATGATTCCGGTCGCCGGGGACACATCGTTCGCCACGATCCAGTCGGCATTCTTCCGCCGCAGCTTGGCCTGCGCGTTGGCCATCAGGTCGTCGGTCTCCGCCGCGAACCCGACCACGAGGCGCGGCCGCATCGGCCCGTCGGCCGCGATCGTCGCCAGGATATCCGGGTTCGGCACCAGCCGCAGGGCAGGGGGTTCCGCCCCCGGCTGCTTCTTGATCTTGCCCGCCGCCGCTTGCTCGACGCGCCAGTCGGCCACCGCCGCGGCAAACACCGCAACATCGGCCGGCAGCGCCGACTGGCACGCATCCAGCATCTCCCGCGCGCTTTCGACGTGCCGGACCGATACGCCGGCCGGATCGGGCACGGTCACCGGTCCGGTGACCAATGTCACCCGCGCGCCGAGCGCCGCCAGCGCAGCTGCGATCGCGTGACCCTGCCGCCCGGAGGAGCGGTTGGCGATGTACCGCACCGGGTCGATCGGCTCCTGCGTCGGCCCGCTGGTCACCAGCGCATGCCGCCCGACCAGCGGGCCGGACACACCCACCAGCATCGCCTCTATCGCCGCCAGGATGTCCGGCGGCTCCGCCAGCCGCCCCGGCCCGTACTCATTGCAGGCCATTACGCCCTCGGTCGGATCGACCACCCGCACGCCACGCCGCCGCAGCACTTCGATGGTCGCCGCGGTCGCCGGATGCAGCCACATGCGTACGTTCATCGCGGGCGCCACCAGCACCGGCTTGTCGGTCGCCAGCAGCACCGTGGAGGCCAGGTCATCGGCCAGCCCGGCCGCCATTTT
>DASQVN010000425.1:0-3018 GCA_035640755.1 Rhodopila sp. | reverse complement strand
CTTCCTCGATCGCCGGCTGCAGCCGGTGGATCTCGTCGATGAACAGCACATCGCGCGACTGCAGGTTGGTCAGGATCGCCGCCAGGTCGCCCGCCTTGGCGATCACCGGGCCCGATGTGGCGCGGAACCCCACCCCCAGCTCCCGCGCGACGATCTGCGCCAGCGTCGTCTTGCCCAGTCCCGGCGGGCCGTGCAGCAGCACATGGTCCAGCGCCTCGCCACGCGCCTTCGCCGCCTGAATGAACACGGCGAGATTCTCGCGCGATGCCTTCTGCCCGGTGAAATCGGCAAGCGTCTGCGGCCGGAGCGTCACCTCGGCGGCATCATCCACCTGACGCGCGGCGGATACGGGTCGGTCTTCGAAATCGCTCATCCGGCGGCTTTCTGCGCCAGTTCCTTCAGGCTGTCACGGATCAGTGCATCCAACGTCACGCCTTCACCCAGGCGGTCGGCGATGCGCGCTACCACCTGCGCCGCCTCCGGCCGGCGATAGCCCAGGTTCACCAGTGCCGAGACCGCATCGTCGGCCGCGCTCGCCGGGGCAGGGGGCACATACGATACCCCGACCGAGGTGGGCATCGCCCCCACCTTGTCGCGCAGCTCGCTCAGCAGCCGAACAGCCAGCCGCGGCCCGACCCCCGGCGCACGGTTCAGGCTCGCCTTGTCACCCGCCGCAATCGCGCCGACCAGATCGGACGGCGAGAGGGCCGAAAGAATCCCCAGCGCCACCTTGCCGCCGACCCCCTGGACCGTGGTCAGCAGCCGGAACCAGTCGCGTTCCGACGAGTCGGCAAAGCCATACAGCAGGATCGCATCCTCCCGCACATGCGTCTCTATCAGCAGCTTGGCCGGGGCAGGGGGGTGCGGCAGGGCGGCCAGCGTGCGTGACGAGGCCTGCACCAGATAACCGACACCGCCCACGTCAATGACGCAGGTGCCATCGGAAAGGGAGTCCACGCGTCCGGTCAGTTGGGCGATCATTCTGTATCCTGCGCTGCGGGCGCGATTCGGTCCCCCATTATGCCATAACCGGCTCCGCAGCAGCGAAATTCACGAACGGCCGGCTACGTCCCGTTGCCTTCGATGAAGCAGATGATCGCGCCGCCGGCCCAACAGGCCACGCCCTCGCCCGTCGGGTTGTCGTGCCGGTGCAGCACGCTCGACTCCGGCACGTCCATCCACTGATAGGGCGGGTTCTGCCAGCGGGAGAACTCACCGCCGATGAACGCCTGGTAATGGCCGTTGACGATCCGGTACTGCACCGTCCGGCAATCCGCGCGGTCGCAACAGGAGATGCCGGTGTTCGGCTGGCGCAGGCTGCGGAACCAGGGAGCCAGGTTCGGGTCCGCGTTTTCCGGCGGCGCCGCGCGCAGCGGCGTGACCAGCAGCGGCAAAGCCAAGGCGCTCAGCAGTCGCAGCAAGCCTTGCGGCATCGGAGTCAGGCCTTCCCGATATCCGTGGTCTACGATTCCATAAGCCGGATTTCGTCCTTTCCAACCCGTTTCGCTTCCTGGCGCACGAACGTGAACATAGAGCAAATCATGGAAGAGCGGCATGTGAGGGCGCGAATTTGCTCTACAAGTCAATCGTTGAGACGCTTTCGCCGTTTCCCGACGACTTGAAAGCACGCCAGCCACACCGCCTCGCGATCTCGCATCCTCCTGCGCTCCTGGTCAAACGCCGCCGGCGCCCCAAAATGAGGCCCATGCCGCATCCCGAGACCTGGCTGAAGGCGCTGCCCCAGGGTCTGTATTGCGAGCCGGGCGGGTTCTTCATCGACCCGCTCCGCCCGGTCGAGCGCGCCGTCATTACCCACGGCCACTCCGACCACGCCAGGCCCGGGCACCGCGCCGTGCTGGCGACCGCCGACACGCTCGCCATCATGGCCGCCCGTATGGGCCCCGAGAACGCCGGCCACACGCAGCAGGCACTCGCCTGGCACGACAAGCTGCACATCGGCGACGTGACCCTATGGCTCTCGCCCGCCGGCCATGTGCTGGGCAGCGCCCAGGTGGCAATGGAATACCAGGGAATCCGCGCCGTGGTCAGCGGCGACTACAAGCGCACGCCCGACCCGACCTGCGCTGCGTTCGAGCCCGTCCCCTGCGACGTCTTCGTCACCGAGGCCACCTTCGCCCTGCCGGTCTTCGTGCATCCGCCACCCGACCACGAGATCAGTAAGCTGCTCGACAGCGTCGCCCTGTTCCCCGAGCGCACCCACGTGGTCGGCTGCTACGCCCTCGGCAAGTGTCAGCGCCTGATCGCTCTGCTGCGGCAGGCCGGCTGGGACCAGCCGATCTTCCTGCACGGCGCGCTCGCCCCGATGTGCGACCTCTACCGTCAGCGCGGCATCGACCTCGGCGACCTCCGCCCCGCCACCGTTGCAGCAAAATCTGCCCTGGTCGGCGCCATCGTCCTCGCGCCCCCCGGCGCTACCGCCGACCGCTGGGTTCGGCGGCTGGAGGATCCGGTCGCCGCCCTGGCCTCGGGCTGGATGCGCGTGCGCCAGCGCGCCAAATCGCGCGGCGTCGAGCTGCCCCTGGTCATCTCCGACCACGCCGATTGGAACGAGCTGAACGCCACGCTCGATGAGGTCGCCGCGCCCGAGGTCTGGGTCACTCACGGCCGGGAGGAAGCCCTGATCCACGCCGCCGCCGCCCGCGGCATCCGCGGCAGGGCACTGCGGCTCTTGGGTTACGGTGAGGAAGACGAAGGAGCACAGGATGAACAACCCGCTGACGTTCCGGTTCCAGGATGACGGAGCCATCCCCAACAACCGCCTGCCGCTGCTGGTGTACCGCAACGCGCTGCCGCCCGACCCCGCGCGGATCGACCAGGCGTTCGCCGCCAACCAGTGGCCACCTGCCTGGCGCAACGGCGTCTACCCATTCCACCATTTCCACACCACGGCGCACGAAGTCCTCGGCGTCGCCCGCGGCGAGGTCTCGGTACTGTTCGGCGGCCCCGGCGGCCAGGTGTTGACCGTCAAGGCCGGCGATGTTGTCGTCATCCCTGCCG
>DASQVN010000424.1:0-2345 GCA_035640755.1 Rhodopila sp. | reverse complement strand
CCGAGGGCGGCGAGGGCGAGTAGGGTCTTACGCATCATATCTGCCTCCTTCTGCAGTGCGAGCAACGTGGTCCCTCGATGTTGCGCCATAAAGACCGGATCGCGGCAAATAAGGGGTAGCGGCCCCCAGGGATCACCAGTCCGCGAGCAATCCGGCGGCAACCTGCTGTATCCGGCGGCCGTTTGCGGTGGCGGAGGTCCGCATGTCCGAGCTGATCACCCGCTCCCGATCCCCGCTGAACGCTGAAACGCCGCTGGACCGCCTATGCGCCGCCTTCATCACCCCGCAGCCCGATTGCTACATCCGCACCCACGGGAACATCCCGCGTCTGCCCGAGGAAACCCACACGCTTGAGGTCGGCGGCCCGGTGGCCACGCCGCTGCGCCTCACCTGCGCCGAACTGCGCGCCCGCTTCGCCGGACGCGCGGTGGTGGCGACAAGCCGATCCGAACGGGGCGGGAAATTGCGCTGCACATCACCCATATGCGGATCCATGAGAGCCTACGCGTTCGTGCTCCTGTCCCTGGCCGGGCTGGCCCTGGCGGGCTGCAGCTCGAGCCCGTATGAGCCGGTGAACCAGACGCCGCCCATCCGGGCGATGGACAACTTCTTCCGCTCCCTGTCGCCGCCCACGGCACCCCCGCCCGCGGAGTACGGCTACGGGTCCGGTTACGCGCCGGCGTATCCGCAGCCCGGCTATGCGCCGGCCTATCCGCCGTACCAGCCGTACTGAGCTTGCCCAAGGCAGCCCTGGCCAACCCGGCACCGTGGCTGTAGGTTGGGCGGCAATGGCGCCCTTCTGGAAGACCAAGTCGCTGGCCGAGATGACCCATGAGGAATGGGAGTCGCTGTGCGACGGCTGCGGCCGCTGCTGCCTGCACAAGCTGCGGCATGACGAGACGAATGAGCTCTCATTCACCAATGTCGCGTGCCGGCTGCTCGACCTGCACAGCTGCCGCTGCTCGGACTATGCGCAGCGGCAGCGCCGGGTGCCTGATTGCGTCAGCCTGACACCCGAATCGCTGAAGGAGATCGACTGGCTGCCGCCCTCCTGCGCCTACCGCCGGCTGCAGGAGGGCAAGGACCTGGAGTGGTGGCACCCGCTGGTGTCGGGCGATCCGGAGACGGTGCACCTGGCCGGCGTTTCGGTGCGCGGGCGGGCGATCAGCGAGCGCAAGGCCGGCGCGCTCGAGGCACATATACAGGATTGGCCCGGTGAGCCGCCCAGTCAGCCGCGAACGATACGGCGGCTGCTGCGGCGCCCGGTGCGGCGGCCGGTGCGGCGCGGACACGAAGGAGATGGTTTGATGCTGAAGAACGCCTTGTACGGCGGGGTGAATGCCGCGGTGCTGACGGCCATGAACGACGACCTGTCGGTCGATCTCGACCGCATGGCGGCGCATTGCCGCTGGCTGCTTGCCAACGGCTGCAACGGCCTCGGCGTGCTCGGCACGACCGGTGAGGCGAACAGCCTCGGCCTTGATGAACGCATGGCGGTGCTGGAGGGGCTGATCGAGCGTGGCATCCCGGCCGCCCGGATGCTGCCCGGCACCGGCACGACCAACATCACCGACACGGTGCTGCTGACCAGGCACGCGGAACAGGCCGGCTGCCCCGGCGCGCTGCTGCTGCCGCCGTTCTACTACAAGAACCCTTCCGATGATGGCCTGCTGGCCTATTTCAATGAGGTCATCCAGCGCGTCGGCGGCGGTATCAAGTTCTACCTGTACAACTTCCCGCAGCAGTCGGCGGTGCCGTTCTCGGTCGATTTCATTGCGCGGCTGCGCCGGGCCAACCCAGGCAAGATCCAAGGGGTCAAGGACAGCAGCGGCAGCTATGAGAACGGCCTGTCCTATGTCGAGGCGTTTGCCCGCGAGGGGTTCGAGGTCTATGCCGGCGATGACACATTGCTGAAGCCGCTGCTGGAGAAGGGGGCGGCGGGCTGCATCACCGCGGCGTCCAACGTGAACTGTGCGGCCGGGGCGCAGGTCTATGCCAACAGGGATAATGCGGCCAGTGCGGCCGCGCATGAGATCCTGTCGGCGACCCGCAAGGCGGTGATCTCGGTGCCGCTGATCCCGGGCCTCAAGGCGCTGGTGGCGCGGAACACCGGCGATGCGCGCTGGGAGAATATCCGGCCGCCGCACCTGAAGCTGACCGAGGCGCAACGGGCGGCGCTGTTCGGCGCGTTTGACGCGTCGGGGGTGACGCTGGCCAGGGCCGCGTAGCTACGGCGTGTCGGTCAGAAGGTCGCCTGATATCCCAGGTAGACCGATTAATCGTTGATCTCATCCGCGTTGGTCAGGTTGCGTCCCAGGCTGTGTGAAAACCCCAAGCCCCCTACG
>DASQVN010000423.1:0-14738 GCA_035640755.1 Rhodopila sp. | reverse complement strand
GGTTCGCCGGCCAGAAGGGCGCGCAGGATGCGGTGATGGAGGCCGTGTTCCGCGCCTACTTCATCGAAGGCCGCGACATCGGCCAGGCTGCCGTCCTGGCGGGCTGCGCGGCCGAAGCGGGCCTCGACCCCGAGGAAGCGGCACAGTTCCTGGCCGGTGATCTGGCGGAACAGGAAATGCGCGCTGCCGACCGCGCCGCGCGATCGGCTGGCGTCTCCGGCGTCCCGTCCTTCTTCCTGGACGGCTATGGCCTGTTCTCCGGCGCCATGCCGGCCGAGACCATCGCCACCGCTCTGCGCCGCGGGCGGGAAATCCTGCGGCAGCGCCAGGACAGCTAAACGGCACGTGATGGGCATCTGACCGGCGTCGCCCCGGCCAGGTCTGTCTGGACGGTGCACCGCCTGGCCGTGATCGGCTGGTACGGTGTCCAGTTGTTCGTCCTGGCAAGCGCGGTAACGCTGATGATGTCCTGGCAGCGAGAGGCCGCGCGAGCCGGCGCCGTCGATGTCGGGGCGTTCTTCCTGCGCCGCCTTTTCCGCATCGCGCCGGCCTATTATGCAGCCGGCGTCCTCTATTTCCTGCTCCAGCCGCCATCCGGCGCCGGCGATCCCGGGAAGGTTGCGGCCGCCTTGCTGTTCCTGAACGCGTGGCACCCTGTCTGGATGGGTGTCGTCCCGCCAGGCTGGAGCGTTGTCCCCGGCGGCTGGAGCATCGGCGTCGAGTTCACGTCCTATGCGGCGTTCCCCGTCCTGGCCCTGTCGCGGGAACGGATCAGCGTGTTCGTCAACCCCGCCATCACCTTTGTCGGCCGGGTGAACGTTCCCGCCCAAATGCCGCCCGGTGGCGGGTTCTTTTGCATCCGGCGCGCCTTCGAGAAGAATTTTTCCCGCCCGCATCCCACATTTACCGCGCGTGGCCCTTCGATATAGTGCAGCCTGATGACCGGAGGACTGCCAGAATGCCAAGCAAACACCCCGAAACGCTTGCCCTGCACGCCGGATGGCGCCGTGACAGCGCGACACATGCCGTCGCAGTGCCGATCTATCAGACCACGTCCTATCAGTTCGACAGCGCCGTGAACGCCGCCAACCTGTTCGCGCTCAAGGAACTGGGGAACATCTACACCCGCATCATGAACCCCACCTGCGACGTGCTGGAACAGCGGCTCGCGGCGATGGAGGGCGGTGCGGCGGGCCTCGCGCTCGCCTCCGGCCAGGCCGCCTCGGCGTTCACCGTGCAGAACCTCGCCCGCGCCGGCGACAACATCGTTGTCTCCACCGACCTCTACGGTGGAACCTGGAACCTGTTCGCCAACAGCCTCAAGGACCAGGGGATCGAGACCCGCTTCGTCGACCCCGAGGACCCCGAGGTCTTCGCCCGCGCCACCGACGACCGCACCCGCGCCTACTACGCCGAGACGCTGCCCAACCCGAAGCTGATCCCGTTCCCGATCGCCGAGGTCGCCGCGATCGGTCGGTCCTTCGGCATCCCCCTGATCATGGACAACACCGCCGCCCCCGTGCTGGTACGGCCGTTCGACCATGGCGCCGCGGTGGTGCTGTACTCGACCACCAAGTGGGTCGGCGGGCACGGCAACTCGATCGGCGGCGTCGTCATCGACGGCGGCAATTTCGACTGGGAAGCCCACCCCACGCGCCAGCCGGCGATGAACACGCCCGACCCATCCTATCACGGTGCGGTCTGGTCGCAGGCGGTCAAGGGCCTTGGCCCGATCGCCTACATCATCAAGATGCGCGTCACCCTGCTGCGTGACCTCGGCGCCGCCATGTCCCCGTTCAACGCGTTCCTGTTCCTGCAGGGCCTGGAAACCCTGCCGCTGCGCATCCGCGAGCACAGCCGCAACACCCGTGCGGTGGCTGACTTCCTGGCCCAGCGCAAGGACATCACTCGCGTCATCCATCCCGCCTACCACCAAGGCTTCGGGGCCGAGCGCTCGGCCAAGTACCTGTCGGCGGGGCAGGGCGGCCTGGTCGGGTTCGAGCTCGCCGGCGGTCTCACCGCCGGCCAGCGCTTCATCGATGCGCTGAAGCTGTTCTACCACGTCGCCAATATCGGCGACGCCCGCAGCCTGGCGATCCATCCAGCCAGCACCACGCACTCCCAGTTGACCGAGTCCGAACAGGAGGCCACCGGCGTCACCCCCGGCTACGTGCGCCTGTCGGTCGGCCTGGAACACATCGACGACATCCTGGCCGACCTGACCCAGGCGCTCGACGCAGCGAAGGGTTGACCTCGCCCCGATCGCCTCGCAGGAGCTCATATTTTCGTGACTTGATGCGCCGGCGTGACTAAGCATCGCGCCGGCGCTTCCGCGCTGCTGAGCTTTCGGATCAGAGGCGATGATCGACGACCTGGTTCTCCTGATTACGACATCCGTCATCATCTTCGTCGTGATCAGGGCCGTGCAGCTTGACAGAATGCTGCCCTGGTTCACCGTCGATCAGTCTCCGCACGACGATCAGCCGCGGCATCCGGCTCCGCCATGGCGTTCGCGACGTTCACCAACGGGCCATCAAAGGCTCCCCCCAGCTGGCAAGATACGCCGCCGCCGGGAGACGGGTGAATGATTCGCTCCCTTCTCCTGACCTTTGGATACCTGTCCTTCTTCGCCGCAGGTTTCAACGCGCCGTTCGCTCTCACACTCGGCTACGTTTGGGTCGACGGCGCCAACCCCCAAGCTCTGAGTTACGGCAGCGGCCTGCTCCCGATGCTGCCGATCTCGATGATTATCGGCGCTTGCGCGATCGGCTTCTACGTTCTCATGGATCGCCGATACCCGCCGCCGTTCAACCTGGGTATCGGGATCATCGTCCTGTTCGCGGTGTGGGCAACGATCGTTACTTGCTTCGCAGAGGTTCCCGCACAGGCGTGGATCAAGTGGAATGTCGCGATCAAGACACTCCTGTTCTCCGCGTTTCTGCCTTTTGTGATCCGCTCTCGGATACAGATCGAGGCATTCCTCCTGATTTTCGTTTTGTCCACCGCCGTATTCTTCATGCCGGTCGGTGCCAAGACCATGATCTCGGGCGGCGGATACGGTCGGACCCTGGCGGTCGTGTCGGAGAACACTGGCTTGGCCGAGGGTGCAACTCTGGCCACTGTGAGCCTGCTGCTGCTGCCCGTCATGGCCTGGTTGACGAGCCACTCTCTGTTGCTCGCGCCCCGGTCCCCGCGCAAGCTCGGCTTCGCCGTCCTTGGCCTGCTGGCCGTGGCCGCCTCGATCGGCACCTATGAGCGGACCGCCCTCATCGGCCTGGGTACCGTCGGCACCATGATGTGGTTGCGCTCGCGCCGGAAGCTCCTGTCCGGATTCGTCATGCTGCTGATCCTGGCTGGAATCGTTGCAACGGCATCATCCTCATGGGTCGAGCGGATTTCCACGGTCAAGAGCTACGATCAGGAAAGTTCTGCCCTCGGCCGTATCCTGGTCTGGCGCTGGACGATGGACTACGTCGCGCAGCACCCGTTAGGCGGCGGATTCAACGTCTTCTATATCAATCATATCATTTTTCCGGACGGGCAGGAGGTTTTCGGCAAGGCCTTCCATAGCATCTATTTCGAGGTTCTGGGCGAACTCGGCATCCCTGGCATTCTGATGTTCGGCGGCCTGTTGCTGTGGACATTGTTTGGCCTGCAGCGCGTGGCGAAGCAAACCCGGGAGCGGCCGGGCCTGGGATGGATCCGCGATCTGGCCTATGCGCTCCAGGCAGCCCTGCTGACGCTGATGACGTGCGGCATGTTCATCGGGATCGCGTTTCAGCCATTCATCTACTACATCGTCGCCGTATCCATCAGCCTGATGGCCTATGTTCAGCGCACGGAGCAGCCGAGCAGGACGACCGACCTGCCGCATCGCGTTCCATCGGCGGCGCACCGGCTTGCGCGGCCTGCATCTTCGCTGGCACCAGTCGGGAGTATGACGGTCTCTGCTGGAAGTCGTGGCGCTGCGTACGAGTGGCCCATCGAACGGCCATAGTCATGTTTGTCCCCGCCCTGACATCCGCCCGCGGCCTCGCCGCCTGGTTGATCGTCGCGTTCCATTTCCGCGAGTACCTGCCTGAATGGGGGATCCTGGGGCAGGGCTATCTCGCTGTCGATTTCTTCTTTGAACTCAGTGGGTTCGTCATCGCCCTGAACTATCTCAACATCATGGGGCGCCCCGGCCCGCCTGCTCGGCGGATCGTTTCGTTTCTATGGCTACGGCTTGGCCGCATCTATCCCCTGCATGTGTTCGTGCTGTGCCTGATGCTGGCCAACCTTGCTGCCATTGTCCTGTTCTCCAGCAGCGGCGCCGCAGGCGGCCGATACGATGCAGGCTACTTCCTTCTCAGCTTGTTTCTTGTCCAGAACTGGGGCCTTGCAGATCAGCTTGCGTGGAACGTGCCGGCCTGGTCGATCAGCGCGGAATGGGCGGTTTACCTCCTGTTCCCCGCCGCTGCGTGGGTCTTGCAGCGCATCAGGTCGGTTATCCTCGGTGATCTGGCGGCAATCCTGGGCCTCGCGATGATGCTCTTCCTGTGGTGCGGATGGCGTGACCTCGACCTTCGCACCGCTATTGTGCATGATGGCATCGCCCGCTGCGCCGCAGAGTTCGGAATCGGTACCTTCGTGTACCGGATCTGGAATACGTGCCAGACACGCGGGCATCAGCTTCGCGGCGATCTCGCCGCACTGGCCGCCATCGGCTTGGTTGGCATCTACCGCTTCCTGCCGGTCGCCGACGACGCCATCATGCCGGCCTGCTTTGCGTTGCTGATCTATGGCCTGGCCGATAGCCGTTCGGTAATCGCCCGATTGCTGGACAATGCGCCTCTCCGATGGGTCGGACTGACGTCGTACTCAACATACATGATCCATTACTGGGTCAAGGACTGGGTCAAGATCCTGTGCGTCACCCATGACGGACAGCAGATCGTGCCATCGGTCATCTATCTGGTGGTGACCGCCGTCCTGTCCGGCCTGCTCTACCATGCGATCGAGGTGCCGGGACGCAACTGGTTCCGCGCTCTTCGGGTGCCGTTCGTAGATCGCCCACAGCCCGCAGTCAGGGCTTGATTGTTGCGCGGCCAGGCATAAACCAGCCGATCCCCGCCTGCGTTGTGTGTGCCATGGAAGGCGCAGCATGACCGCGGCAACACACAAGGTGGCTCTTGTCACGGGAGGGTACAGGGGCATCGGCGCCGGCATCGCCCACCGCCTCGCCGCGGACGGCTTCCGCGTCCTCATCGCCGACCGTGAACGGAATGGCACCGCCCCGACCAACGGCCGCTACATCGCCTGCGACGTCGGCGACGAAGCCGCCGTCGGCGCGCTTATCCGTTCCGTCGCTACAATCGAAGGCCGACTCGACGCCCTGGTCTGCAACGCCGGCTTCATGATCCGCAAGCCGATCGCCGACCTCTCGCTGGCGGAATGGACCTCGGTACTGACAACCAATCTCACCAGCACCTTCCTGCTGGTGCGCGAAGCCGAGAGCTTCCTGCGCGCCGCAAAGGCCGCCATCGTCACCATCGCCTCCTCCCGCGCCCGGATGTCGGAGCCCGACACGGAGTCCTACGCCGCCTCCAAGGGCGGCCTCGTCGCACTGACCCACGCGCTGGCGATCAGCCTCGGCCCGGATGTCCGCGCGAACTGCATCAGCCCGGGATGGATCCACACCAAGGGCCCGCCCCCCACCGCCGAGGAACACGCCTTCCATCCCGTCGGCCGCGTCGGCCGTGTCGAGGATATCGCCGCACTCACCGCCTTTCTGCTGAGCCCCGAGGCCGGCTTCATCACCGGCGCCGAGTTCGTCATCGACGGCGGCGTCACCCGCAAGATGATCTATCCCGAATGACGCCGGAGCAGATCGCGGGAGAGCGGACCGTGCGGACGCGTGAATCTGCTCTGGAAATCAACAGAGCAGATCGCGGCAGAGCGGACCGTGCGGACGCGTGAATCTGCTCTACACATCAACAGCTAGCGCGCTTTCGCCGTCTCTTGCCAACCGGAAAGCGCGCTAGTGAACAAGGTTGAAGATCCGCTTGCAGATCCCGTCGAAACTGCGCTGCGCACGTCGTTGCCAGCGCACCGAGGCAGGTTGATCGCGCCGCCAGTCCAATGCGCGCGGCCCCGTGCTGGAGCCGAATTCTTCCCTCTGCTGTACCGGAAACGGCCGCACGACATAGGGCAGGATGCCGTTCTCCCAGTAACGGTCTATGGTTTGATCGATCGGCATGAAGACACGCTGCCCGTAGCTGAGCATCCGCTCCGCACCCGTCCGCCGGATCAGATAGGCGCCCGTACCCAATACGCGCGTCCGAAGCCGGTAGAGGCCGTACCCGCACGACAGCGGCGCCACCAGCACACCGCGCGCCCGATCCGGGCCGGGCCGATGAACCTCGGTCCGCTTGGAGTCAAGCCGCACCACCGACCAGTCCGTGAACGCGCAGACGAGCAGGTCCCGCAGGACCATGGGCAGGTCCGGGTGGATGTGGACATCATCTTCCAGGACCAACGCGAGATCGATCCCATCCCGCACCATGCGCTGGTACAGCCGGTAATGGCTCAGGTAGCAGGCAATCTCGGTGTCCATCATCTCGCAGCCGTAGATCCGCAACATCCGCGGCCGGTCAACCATCGCTCGATCTTCGGCAGAAAGCCGGCGGCCATCAACGGCCGTGACGAACTCGGCTGCCAGCCCCAACTCACCAAGGACCCGCTGCATATGGCTGCGGCGCGCGGCATCCCGTTCCAGGTTGATGACAAAAATCGGCAGATGCATGATAGCAGCTTCACCGTTCAGCGCATCGGAACCCGCCGCGGTCTGCTGTCAGGTGGGCATGGATCTCGCCGATAATGGCCTCGGTCGTCCGCGTCAGACGCCATTGCGGATAGTGATTGGCGAACCGGCGCACGTCACTGATCCACCAGATGTGGTCGCCGGGCCGGTTGGCGGGCTGATAACTGGTGCGCATCGGCCTGCCGCTCTGAGCCTCGATCATGCCGATCGCCTCGATGACGCTGCAGCATGAGAAGCGTCCGCCCCCCATGTTGTAGACTTCCGCCACGCCGGGCCGCATGAAGAAGTGCCAGAACGCGCTCACCAGATCGGCCGAGTGGATGTTGTCGCGCACCTGCTTGCCGCCGTAGCCGAGGATCGTGTACGGCTGACCGGTCACCGCACACTTGACCAGATAGGCCAGGAAGCCGTGCTGCTCTGCACCCGCGTGACCCGGCCCGGTGATGCAGCCGCAACGGAAGCAGGCCGTACGCATACCGAAATAACCGCCATATTCCTGCACCAGCAGATCGGCGCTGCACTTGGAAACCCCAAACAGGCTGTGCAGCGACTGATCCATACTCATCGACTCGTCAATGCCGTGTTCGGCGAAAGGATGCGCCTCGGCGATCTCCCAGCGGGTCTCGCGCTCCTGAAGCGGCAGGCGGTTGGGCGTGTCACCATACACTTTGTTACTGCTGCAGAATGCAAACACCGCCGTCTGGCTGTGCCGGCGCGTGGTTTCCAGAAGATTGAGGGTGCCGGTGGCATTGACCGCAAAATCGACGGCAGGCGCGCTGGCCGCCCAGTCATGTGACGGCTGCGCCGCGGCATGGATGACCAGCTCGATGCGCCGCCCGTAGCGCGAGAACAGCCGGTCGAGCGCATCAGCGTCCCGGATGTCCGCCTCGACATGGTGATACGACGGGATCTCACGCTGCAGCGCAGCCGACATGGGTCGCGTGCTTGCCGCCTCGCCGAAGAACCGGTCGCGAAGGTCGTTGTCGATCCCGACAACCTCAAACCCCTTGTGCGCGAGAAACCGCGCCGCTTCCGCACCAACCAGCCCGCCAGAACCCGTGACAATCGCAACGGCCATGAAAGCTCCAATGTGGGTTCCTACCGCAGCTACGGATTGGGTCGAACTTGCGATATGTCAACACAACGTTCGGGGTACACCGCCGGCCCGCTGTGTCCGCCAGACGCCGCCAGGGCGATCTTCAGGGGGGACCGTCGCTACCGCCGCTCCACGCCCGCAATCCTCAGAACGACCCCGTCCGCCGCGATTCGGGCAGGCGTCCTGCTCGGCCACCGCTCCACGTCCATCCGCCAGTCCGCCTCCGCCGCCGCCAGCTCCTCTTCCACCCGCGCGCCCTTCAGCAGCAGGCACACCCCGCCGGGCGCGAGCAACGGCGCCGCGAGCGGCAGCAGCCGCGGCAACGGCGCCAGCGCACGCGCCGTCACCAGTGGGGCAGGGGGCACATCCGCCGCCTCGATCCGGCAGGCATGCACCACCGCCGGGGCCCCGGTCTCCAGAACAGCGGTCCGCAGGAATGCCGCCTTGCGCTGGTCGGCCTCGATCAGCTCGAACCGCACCCCCGTCGCGATCGCCAGCACGAGACCCGGAAATCCGCCGCCGCTGCCCAGGTCGATCGCCCGCTCCACACCCTTCGGCATCAGCGGCACAAGCTGCAGGCTGTCCTCGATGTGCCGCTCCCACAGCACCGGCACATCCCGCGGTGCCACCAGGTTCAGCCGCGCATTCCACCGCACCAGCAGATCGGCAAACCGCCGCAGCCGGCCCTCCGCCCCGCTCAACGCCCCTGCACCTCCACCGTCACGTGCGACAGCGCCGGGAAGTGCCGCAGCCGGTCCCGGTAGTCTGCGGGCTGCCGCCCGTGGCTCGTCACCACCGACAGCACCGCCCCCAGGTGCCCAGGGCCGAGCCGCCAGATATGCAGGTCAGTGAGGCGGTCGCCGTCGGCCTCGATCTCCTGCCGCAACCGGGTCGCCAGCGCGTCGTCCGGATTCATGTCCAGCAGGATGCGCCCGGTATCGCGCACCAGCCCATACGCCCAGCTCGCGATGACACCAGCACCGATGATCCCGGCCAGAGGGTCCATCCACAGCCAGCCGAACGCCCGCGCCAGCACCAGCCCGACGATCACCAGCACCGACACCGCCGCATCCGCCATCACGTGGATCACCGCCGCGCGCAGGTTGTTGTCACGGTGCGCCTCATCATGCCCCTGGCTATGCGCGTGATCATGCCCGTGCCCATGTGCCTGATCATGTCCCCCGCTCAGCAGCCACGCGCTCGCGGCGTTCACCGCCAGCCCCAGCGCGGCGATCGGAATCGCCTCCGCGAAATGGATCGGCACGGGAGCGGCGAAGCGCTGCACCGCCTCCCACGCGATCAGCAATGCGATCATCGCCAGCACGATCGCACTGGTGAACCCGGCCAGGTCCCCGAGCTTCCCCGTGCCGAAGGTAAACCGTGGATCATGCGCATGCCGCCGCGCATAGCTGTACGCCAGCGCCGCCAACAGCAGCGCCCCGGCATGCGTGCTCATGTGCAGCCCATCCGCCACGAGCGCGATCGAGCCGAACAGCACCCCGCCGACGATCTCCAGCAGCATCATCGCGCCGCACAGCGCGATCACCGCCCAGGTCCGGCGCTCCGCCAGTTCGTGCTCCTCGCCCAGGAAAACATGGCTGTGCGGTTCCATGGCACGCTCCCGCTTCATTTCAGGTAGCTGCGGATCACGTCCAGAAGCTGCTCAGCCGCCGCGGCATCCGCGCCCGGCGCCGGCACCAGGTGGCTGCGCACGTGGTCCTCGATTACCTCGGCCATCAACCCGGCCATGGCGCCGCGCGCCCCGGCGATCAGGTGCATCACCGCCTCGCACCCCGCCTCGTTCT
Organism: Rhodopila sp.; assembly: GCA_035640755.1. Lineage (GTDB taxonomy): Bacteria > Pseudomonadota > Alphaproteobacteria > Acetobacterales > Acetobacteraceae > Rhodopila. The sequence goes on along the minus strand of DASQVN010000423.1, from coordinate 5,035 downwards.
CCAGCGCGCGCTCGATCGCCTCCACCTGGCCGCGCAGGCGCCGAACCCGGGCGAGCAGCTTCTGTTTCTCGCGGATCGTATGGGTCATGCATACCCCGCTACCCTATCTGGCCATTGCCCGCAACCGCGGCCCGTCGTCTAACAGCACAGCCAATATCACGGGGAGGGAACCGAAGATGCTGATCCGCCGCCCGCTGCTCGCCGCCTGCCTGTGCGCCCCGCCCGTCCTCGCCCCAGCACAACAACCGGCCCAACAACCAGCCCAGCAAGCCCCAGGCCAGCAATCCGGCGCCGGCCAGGCCATGACGGCGGCGATGGAGAAGATGAACCACGACATGCAGGCCGCGCCGATCACCGGCAACGCCGACCACGACTTCGCCACCATGATGATCCCGCACCACCAGGGCGCCATCGACATGGCGCGCGCCGAACTGCAATACGGCCGCGACCCCGAGATGCGGCGCCTCGCCCAAGGCGTCGTCTCGGCGCAGGAACGGGAAATCGCCATGATGCGCCAGTGGCTGAACACGCACGGTTCCCGCTAGCGCGTGATCGGTTGCGGCGGACTCGCCGGAAACCGTGAATCACGCGCGCAGACAAAGGCCCCCCATGCACCTCCACGACCACGCCCAATCCATGCGCCGCGGCGAACAGGGCCCCGCCCGCCAATGGGCCGTCGAGCACCAGATCCGCGTCGGCCGTTACCTTGGCGCCCAGGACCTCGTCCCCGTCCGCCAGGCCCACATCATGGCCGATACCGAATCCCTCGGCGCCATCGGCGTCGAATTCCTCGAACGCCTCGCCGCCATGCCGGAAGCCGACCGCCGCGTCCGCATCCCCACCATCACCGATCCCCGCGGCACCGACTTCACCGCCGCCGCCCGTCTGAAACAGCAGGACTGGATGATCGCCCTCGAACGCCGAACCAGCGCCGCGTTCGAGGCATTGGGCATCCTGATGACCAACACCTGCATCAACTACCAGACCATCATGCCCCCGGTCCGTGGCGAGCACATGGCCTACGGCGACACCGGCGTCGCCATCTACTGCAACTCCGTCCTCGGCGCCCGCACCAACTTCGAGGGCGGTCCCTCCGCCCTCGCCGCCGGCCTCACCGGCTTCACCCCGCGCTACGGCTACCACCTCGACGCCTGCCGCCGCGGCACATTGCTGGTCGAAACGACCTGGACCCCTCACAGCCTGCACGAATGGGGCGCCCTCGGCGGCGTCATCGGCCGCCTCGCCGGTGACTACTGGCGTGTCCCCGTCATCACCGGCCTCGACCGCACCCCCGGCTCGGACGAGCTCAAGCATTTCGGCGCCGCCATGGCCAGCTTCGGCTCGGTTGCCCTCTTCCACCTCGAAGGCGTCACCCCCGAGGCTCCGGATCTGCGCGACGCCTTCGACGGCCCGCCGCCCGCCGCCACCAAGGTCGGCGCCGAACAGGTCCACGCCCTGCTCGCCGAATACGCCGCCGGCGACGACGCGGTGGATGTCGTCGTCTTCTCCGCCCCGCAGCTCTCCCTGCTCGAACTGCACGACCTCGCCGCCATGCTGGACGGCAAAAAGGTCAAGGTCCCCACCCTCGCCGTCACCAGCCCGCAGATGAAACCCGACGCCGACCGCATGGGCCTCACCGCCCGCATCGAGGCCGCCGGCGCCATGCTCCTCTCCGGCATGTGCTTCTACCAGAGCTACGCCCGCGAACTGGCCGAGGCCAACAACTGGCGCCGCCTCGCCACCAACTCCGCCAAGCTCACCAACATCCTCGGCGGCTACGGCTACCAGCCCGTGCTCCTGTCGATGGAACACTGCGTCGAGGCCGCCTGCACCGGGAGCATCGCATGACCGCCGGGACCATGACCCAGGAATTCCCCGCCCGCGCCGCCATGGGCCGCAAGCGCCGCGCCCAGGCCCTGGTCGCCGCCGACGGCTTCTCCGCCCGCTACGACCTCGACCGCACCAACGGCACCTTCTCCCGCCCGCAGCACAAGCTGTTCGGCCAGTCCTATGTCGGCCGCATCCTGATCCTCGACCGTGCCAAGGGCGGCGTCGCCACCGCCTGGATGCTGCACGAAATGGCCGCCCGCGGCATCGTCCCCGCCGCGCTGGTGTTCAATACCGTGAACCCCATCATGGTCCAGGGCGCCGCCTTCGCCGACTTCACCATGATGTCCGGCTTCGACCTCGACATCACCAGCGCCGTGCCGGACGGAGCCATCGTGGAACTGGACCCGACCGCGTCCCCACCGGTCCTGCGCCTGATCCGCTGACCGCCCACGACCAACCGATGCCTCGCCCCTACGATGGCGAACCCGCCGGCACCGACCGCGCCTCGATCCCAAAGCCAACGGCCTTTTCGCGTAAGCCCGCTCATCGGGCTTGACATTGAAGACGGACGGCCCTACTGTATGAATAGTGTCATACAGGCCAACAAGTGCTGGACACTCTACACATCGAGCCTTCCGGTGTTCCGATCTACGTCCAGATCCGGGACCAGTTGCTCAGGGCGATCGGCGCCGGGGTTCTGAAACCTGGTGAGAAGATGCCGACCATGCGGCAAGTCGCAGTGGCACTCAGGGTCGATCTCAACACAGTCCGGCACGCCTACGACGCGCTGGCCCGAACCGGGGCAATCACGATCCAGCCGGCCCGCGGCACGTTTGTCGCCGAGAAGCCGCCCCACGCCGATGAGGCCGCCCGGACAAGGCAACTCGCCGATCTGGCGCACCGGACCATCGCCTCGGCCAGAGCGCTCGGCCTCGACCCTGTCGAGGTCGCCCAGCAGATGCTCGCCATTGTAAATCAAGGGGAGGGACAGTCATGAGGAGCCCGTTAACGGGACGCAGTCCCAGCGCCTTCGCCATGCTGCTGTCGTCGAGCCTGCTTCTGGCCGCGGCAGCCTCCGCCGCATTCGCCTACCGCGGTGACATCCCCGGCGGCTACGTCGTCGCGGCGCTTCTCGTGATCGCCGCCGCCCTGATTCCCCAATGCCTTGTCATCGCCGACCAGTGGGAGCGGATGATCGTGCTTCGCCTCGGCAAGCTCCATGGCATACGGGGCCCGGGGTTGTTCGTGATCATCCCGTTCGTCGATACGGTTGCCACTTCGATCGACCAGCGCATCCAGACCACCGGCTTCAACGCAGAACGCACGCTCACACGCGACACGGTGCCGGTGAACGTGGACGCAATCATCTTCTGGCAGGTGCACGACACCGAACGGGCCGCCTTGGAAATCGCCAATTATCGCGAGGCCATCGCCCAGGTCGCCCAGACCACGCTGCGCGAGATGATCGGCGCGACCGAGCTGTCCGAATTGCTGTCGGAACGCAAAAAGGCCGATCTGGTGCTCCGGGAAGAAATCGGCACCAAGACCGCCGAGTGGGGTGTCAGCGTCATCTCGGTCGAGATCCGCGACGTTGCCATCCCGCCCGGACTTCAGGATGCCATGAGCCGGCGTGCCCAGGCCGAGCGTGAGCGGGAAGCAAGAATTATTCTCGGCTCGTCCGAACAGCAAATAGCCCAGACATTTGTGGATGCCGCCGATATCTACGCGAAATCCCCGGGCGCCATGCAGTTGCGGGCGATGAACCTGGTGTATGAAGCCACGAAGGAGCGTGGCATGACCATCGTGATCCCCTCCGCCATGGCCGACAGCATGAACCCGAGCAGCCTGGGTGGCTTGCTGGCAGCCGCGGCATCGCCCGGTGTCGAACCGCTTCTTGCCCGATCACAGCGCGTGGCTGGCTAACGGCAAGCGCTGCGCGCGAGGACTTCGGTCCGATCCCTTCGGCGCAGACCCGGCGGAGCGGAAGGCTCCGTCTGAGAGAGGAAGCCTGTGCTACAAACATCATCTCGGTGACCAGGGCGTGTCGGCTCGTGGTGACCCGCCGCTCAGCTATCGCGTTCAACCAAATCCGAGGAGACCGCCTATGATAACCGCCGGATCTTTCGGCCATGCTGGGTTTCTCTGTGCGGGACTGACACTCGTCCCCACAACGCGGGACCTGACGCAAGCTGCTCCGATCTCTCAAGCCAACCATAGTTGTGAACTGAAGTTTTTTCTCGACTTTGGCCATCTCTTGTGCTAAATGCGCGCCCTGAAAAGAACAGGTCCGGCTGGATAGCTGATTGATTCCTGCGCGTGTGGATTTCTCGATGTTGCACGCCTGAGCCGCGATGTTCGAAATTCCCTGAAAGTTTCGTATCGCATCAACGTCAGCGGCTTAGGCACGATGGGTCGTCCATCGTTGACCACCGTCGAGTTCATGACACGCACTGGTGGACTATGGAAGTTCAGCCGACGAAGTTGCTTTCAACGGCAATGAGTGGGCCGAAGAAGGGCGAAGCCGTGCTTGCCGTGGGCAATCCGGCCATGAAACAAATGAATGATGATGCGTTTCTTGTGGGCTCGCAAGAACTGAAGAAGTCTACGGCACCCTATGTGTATGATTTCGTGATGGCACCTTCTTGCACTTGGAAGCGCCACTTACGCTCGTAAAACAGCCATATGATGAAAGCCCGGTGTCGTCGAAAGGGGAGTCATCACCGCTACGTTGCATATCGACCAGTTCGCAGTTTGCGAAATCAAGCTTCACTTACTGAAACCAACACGACCGAAATGGCTCCCGTTTTGAGAAACTCGGCATGCCGACCGCCTGGGATTCACGCCAGCCTTCGCCTTGGCTCAGCAAATACCAACTCACCTACCCGCGATGGAGGTCTTTCCAATGAAAACACTGCTAGTCGCCGCCGCCGTCGGCCTGCTCGGCATGAGCACGGCATTCGCCCAGGGACTGCCCGGCGGTAGCCAACCGCCAGTCTATGGCACGCATGCCTTCTCACAGCAGAAGTACCAGAGTGAATCCGTCTTCTCCCGGATGTGGGGACAGTTTCACGAGGATCACCGGACCGAGACGGTCAACCGCAAGCAGGTATCCGGCACCGAGAAGGGTAGCTGACCAGAGCGGCCGGGAGGAGATCACCCTCCCGGCCGTTTCGACGGCCAATAGGCCGCAAACTTCGGGAATCCC
>DASQVN010000422.1:0-5616 GCA_035640755.1 Rhodopila sp. | reverse complement strand
GGGACAGGGTGTTCACCATGGTCGAGGACTTGGCGGCGCGCAGTCCGGACTTTGCGCCCGCGTACAGCACATTGGCGCAGCTCGACAATCTCGGGCACATCATTCGTCCCGGCGTCCACCGCGACCGCACGCGGGAGCAGCGATCCCTGGCCAATGCGCGTCGCGCCGTGGAGCTGGACCCGATGGACTGCCGTTCGCAACTGCATCTCGGATGGTCGCTGACGATGGCCGGGCAGCATGCCCAGGCCGATGTGCATATGCGCCTTGCGCTCGAACTCAACCCGGACGACTCTTGGTTGCTGATCTCGTTGGCATTGTTCCACGCCTTCAATGGAGAGCATAGCCTGGCCGAGGATCTGGGACGGCAGTCTCTGCAGATGACCCTTGTGCCAACGGTGACGCACTGGGCCTATGAGGTTACGAACGCTTATCTGCGCGGGGACGATATCACCGCGCTGGAGGCCTGCGAGCGGTCGGCGGATGTGATCCGTACCATGCAGGCCTGGCGCGCCGCAATACTGCACAACATCGGCCGGCAGCAGGAGGCCGAGACGGCTGCGGAGCGGTTTTGCGAGATGATCCGTGCGTCCTGGTATGGACGGATGCCGCCAACACCCGAAACGATCACGCGGTGGTTGCTGCATCTTTATCCAATCCGCCGGCCTGAGGACTGGGAGCGGCTGCGCCGTGGCATCGCCGGCGCGGGCCTGCCAACAGCGGGCACCGCGCATGGCGGATGGTATGACGCGATCTTCTGACAATATCGCGCTTGGCCTGACAGTCGTCGTGCCGCAGGGCCGCTGGTAGATTGCTGGCATGGTGGTCAGCCCTCCAGGCCGCTTGTATCAACCACAGTTGGTGATGCTGTAGTCGCCGAACCGCTCGATATTTACAGCAGTATAGAGCTCATTTCCACTATCCTTGCGCGGGCCTTCATAGACCTTGTCGTAGAATTCAGGCAGCGGCCAGCTTCCGGGCTCACGAATGCGCGCAAGCATTTGCGCCGACGGGATCTTCATAACCAGAGTATTTTCATCATACAGAATGGGAATGAATGCCGTCTCGGTGATATGGGCCGTGATGCCATGCGCCTCCAACTGATCCTTGAATTCCTGCATGCTGCGCGGGATAGGCTGATCACCTGTTGACCAGGCCTCGATCAGCGTGCCCAGTTTCATGTAATCGCCCGGATCGGGAAGTTTCATTGCTTTCTCCTTTGAATGGGGGCTGCGGCAACTAGATGAGCGGTGGTTCGTGTTCGGCGGGCTCGGCCTCGGATCGGGGCGGATGCTCAGCGACGAAACGAATGAGCGCGACCATGTTGTCAAGTCGGCCGCAGTCCTTGAACGCGTCCGACACCAACGCAAGCTTGCGGTCCAGCGGGTCTTTCGCTTTGCCGAACTCCCGGTCATCCTGGTCGAGAATGCCGAGCATAACTTCGGCGATGATGATTGACCCGAGTGGACCGAGGGTCCCAACACCGTCGGCGTTCGCCGCCTTGCGGGCGAGTTCAGCTTCGAGAAGGATGTAGAACGACATGGGCGGGTCAGCGGCGATCGCCGCGACCTCGTCATCACCAAGCGGGAATGCGGACCGCCGGTTGTCCTGCAGCCACGTCCTGACCTCGGCGTGGACCGTATCGCCATCGGGAAGCAAGGGCGCCAGGCGGACCGCCTCGCGGAGTACATCGACCAGTGCCGGCACAGACCACAGACCGGCCTGGGCGGATCTCATCAGGTCGCGATGGATCAGCCCTGGAATGGCGGCATCGCCCTCCTGCGGAAACAGGGTCGCCGCGTTCAGGACATTCATGATCATGGGGCCGATGCGGCGCGCAAAGTTTGGCGCCGGCAAGTATTCAAATCCCTCGACGCCTCGGAAATCGAAGAATTCCGACCAGGTGACAATCCACTCGGCGGTCAGCGGGAGCGCGGTGGGGCCTGCCCACTTGTATGTTGCCCGCAGCAGGTCGGTCGTGAAGGACAAACGATCATCGTGCTCTCGATTGACCTTATAACGGTTCCGCACCATGGCGTGGCCGAACCGCAAGGCGCCATAGGAGAATTCAAGCGGCAGCTTGCCGGCGGATCCCCTGTCGATCGGACCGAAGCCTGTGTTGTACAGCTCCCATATCGCGGGATGGATAATCTTCGGCAACACTTCATGGCGCAGGATGTGCCGATACACGATCGTCGTGGCTCGGCGTGCATCGTCGGCGCGATTTCCCGTGTCTTCCAGACGCTGCACGAAAGCGTTGTGCAACAGTGAAAAAAGTACGGTCAGTTGTGATAGTACGACGTTGGAGTCATTGTTTTCGTCAGCGAGAACCGGCTTCCAGAACGGCGGTTTTTGTGCGTCTGGCAAACGATTCCGCTGGACGTCGCGACGCGGATCGTTGCCGTCCGGTTGCTTCCCCGCGAAACGCATCGGGCCGATGGGCAGCAGGTCATCGACAAGAATGGCCCGCCCCTGGTCATACTCCCCATACAGCGTCTGCAGCCGCAGGGGCTCGCGGCGGTTGTTCCGTACGGGCTCCGGAGGCCGTTTTAATGACGACTGACTGGTATCGACCAGATCATGAACGGTGAACTGCAGCAGATAGGTGAATCCTGACGGAATATCGGAGTCCTGTTCGGGTGTTCCGGACCCGAATGTCATCATGCGGGCCAGCATTTCCATCTGGTGCCTGGTGCCATCGGTATAGCTGAACCGCCGAATGTCCGGATCATCGCGAAGAAAGTTGCGGAAGTCCCCTTCCGGCGGGCCATCCGCAACGGGCACCGTTGCCATCGCATCCTCCCTTATCATGCCACCCCAGTATTCGACGCGAGCGTGAGTCCATCGTGAGTCGTTTCGGGCACCAAAAACCTTGGCGGATCACGAAGCATTCCTGGTCAGAGGTGTCTATTCCGCATCGCGGACAAGCAAACTGGGTCGACAGAGCCAGGCGGAGCGGAGAACCGGCATGATCACGCTCACAAGTTCCTCCGATGCGACAGAAAGGGTAGAATCAGAACGTTGGGATGATGGCATTCCAGGCGCAACCGGCCTGCTGGGCGCTGGGTCTGTTGGCAAGAAGCCGACGATGTCGACACTGGCAAAGCGCACCACGCCACGAAACCGGCGTCACCGTCAGCCAGGCGCGGAACCGTTGCAGTTCCCCGGGAATGCACTCGCAGCACGCCCCAGACGTACGGGGCAACGGGCGACCGAGAATCATCGCCGAATAGCCGGCATGCTGGAATTCGTTGCAGCATCGTCAATCGGGGTTCCTGCGTCGATGCCCGGCTTCGGGAACGAATGCCACGGGAATGCCACGAGGCGGCATGATGCATTGCGCGCGCGAGTCAGCCGGATGCTCAAGCCCTCCTGGGGAACCGCGCCTGCTCCCATCTCGGTAACCAACATGGAGCGACGTCCGGTCAGCGTCCTGTTCTGCGATATTGTAGACTCCGTGGGACTGTCCGGCCGCTGCAGCCTGGAGTACTATGGCGTCTTGATGCTGGCCTATCGCGAGCTTTGCACGGTGGCCGTCCTGAACGCTGGTGGGATGGTCGTGCAATACTCGGGCGATGGCATACTGGCGTGCTTCGGCTATCAGGCTTCGCAGCAAGACGACCCGGTTCGTGCCGTTCGGGCCGGCCTTGATATCCTGCAGGCCATACATGCGTTGAACAGTTGCCTTGCCGCGGAGGGAGGCCCCACGTTTGCTGTCCGTATCGCCGTGCACGCTGATATCGTCCTGACCTGCAGCTTTGATGTCGGTCCGGTCCAGGAACCCATGGTGATAGGCGAAGCGCCGAACATAGCAGGGCGCTTGCAGAAGCTTGCACAGCCCAACACGCTCCTCGTCAGTCGCGCGGTGTTTCAGGCAGTCGGGCATCACTATGAGGGACGCCCGCTTGGCCCATGCCCGATCCGCGGCCTGTCACGGACGTTGGACGTGTTTGAGATTCTGCCCGAAGCCCCGTATGGGTGAGCCGGCGCCGCCACGGAATGCGGACGGTTCCGATCCGCCAAAGCGGCGATGGATGGCGTAGAACGCGGCGCGCCGCAACGGAGAAACCGACCATCCACGATTTTCGGGGGCCAGCGATCGGTTATCGTGTTCGTGGTGCAGCAGGGGAGCACGCATGGAACGGGATCTGATCGGCTACGGCGCCAACCCGCCCAACCCCCATTGGCCGGGCGATGCCCGGCTGGCGGTGAACTTCGTGCTGAACTTCGAGGAAGGATCGGAACCCTCGGTTCCTGACGGCGACCCGGCCTCGGAAGCGGGGCTGACCGAGTATGGCGGACCAAGTCCGGTGCTCTCGGGGCGGGATCTGGCAGCCGAGGGGATGTTCGCCTATGGCAGCCGCGTCGGCTTTTGGCGCGTGCTGCGGTTGTTCCAGGAACGTCGACTGCCGATGACCATCTTCGGCTGCGCGCTCGCGCTGGAACGGAACCCGCCCGCTGCAGCAGCCATCCGGCATGCGGGATATGACGTATGCTGCCACGGTTGGCGCTGGGAAAAGCATTTCGAACTGCCCGAGGACGTGGAGCGGGAGCGTATCGCCCGCGCCGTAGCTTCCCTGCAGCGCACGATAGGGGAGCGGCCGCTGGGCTGGTACTGCCGCAGCGGACCAGGGGTGAACACCCGGCGGCTGCTGGTGGAGGAAGGCGGGTTCCTGTACGACTCGGACGCATATGACGACGAACTGCCGTACTGGGTCCGGGTGAACGGCGCGCCGCATCTCGTGGTGCCGTACAGCCTCTCGACGAATGACTCGAAGTTCGGCCGCGGCGTGTTCGCCACGGGAGACGATTTCTTCCGATACTGCCGGGACGCATTTGATTTCCTGTACCAGGAGGGGCGGACGCAGCCAAAGATGCTGTCGATCGGGCTGCACATGCGGCTGGTCGGGCACCCGGCGCGGGCAGCGGGCCTGCAGCGGCTGCTCGACCATATCGGGCGCTTCAACGGGGTCTGGGTAACGCGGCGCCTCGATATCGCTCGGCATTGGCTGGAGCGGTTCCCGGCGCCGGAGGCACAGTCACCGAATGATCCGGCACGCACATCGTAACGGATACTGTAAAAGGTGCCGCGGGCGATTTCGGCACACCTGACGTGAAAGCCGCCGCCCACATCAACCGCGGCTGACCGGCCCGTACATGTTGCCCGACATGTTGCCCGCGAGCCACCCGGCTGATACGGGAACGCGATGGCGTCGCACGATCAGCCGAACACCCACACTGTCCCACGTGCCCCGAATCCCCCGCGACGCACGGTCCTGATCGTCAAGCTCGGGGCGCTCGGCAATATCATCCTCTCCTTCCGGGCATTCGCGGCAATCCGTCAGCATCACGCGCATGACCACATCAGCGTGCTGACCGGCGCGGCCTACGCCGGCTGGATGGGGGCGATGCCCTGGTTCGACCAGGTGCTGGTCGATCCGCGGCCGGCATGGTGGGATATCGGCGGATGGCTGCGGCTGGGGCGGACGCTAGGTGCGGGTCGATACGCCCGTGTGTATGACCTGCAGACGTCCGGACGCTCGTCGCGCTATTTCCATCTGTTCCCGATCAAGCGCCGGCCGGAGTGGTCGGGCATCGCTTTCGGCTGCGCCCTGCCGG
>DASQVN010000421.1:0-5183 GCA_035640755.1 Rhodopila sp. | reverse complement strand
CCAGCTCGTCCAGCAGGCCGGGAAACCCGTGGCCGAAGTTGCCAGATCCGCATGGAGCGGGCAGGCTAGCCGCCCCGCTGAAACAATCGGCTCCTAGCTTAGTTCTTCTCTCGCTGATTGCTGCGGTCGAGTTCTTGCATGCGCCGCTCGACGAACGCACGCGGGGAGATAGAGCGAACTCTGGGCGCATTGCGGCGCGCCTCAGGGAGCCTTTCTTGCCGGGTCTCCCCCTGTCCGCCCGCCATTATGCCAGCGATCTGCTCTCGCAGTTCCTGTGCCCGCCTGCGGCGCGCCTCGGTGTCATCCTTGTCACTCATGAAGGCCCTCTGCAACAGAACGCAGCCGGCCGTCCGCCCCGTGTCCCCTATCCGGTCCGGTGCAGGGACGGTGCCCGCCGTAACACGATATTGGCAGCGCCCGGCTTATTGCCACCCACGTCAGCGGATCGACGCGATGCGGGTGCCCAGCCGCCTTGGTCACCCTCGTTCACCTCGGCAACCTCTGAGCGTTTGGGAACGCGTCGACCCCTCGAGGCGCCTGCGGTCAGTTGTTCGATCTGCTGACGCAGGCTCGACACGCGGGCCGCAATCGCGTCGTCCATCGCCGCTGCTGACACCCCGGCCGCCTCGGCCGCGCGCAAGCCGCCAGCCTGAGCCTGCTTCCTGGCCTCTTCTGTATGGCGATCGATCTGACTTCGCAAGCTTCCATCCCTCGTGCTGAGCCGCCCAAGGCTACGGAAGGTCGGGTGATCGTCGAACCAGATCTCCTGCCACCAGATATCAGACGCGATGTCGAGCCAGCTCAGGTAGCCTCCCTGGAGCACCTGCCGAGGTTCCGTGATTGCGCCCGTGAAGGAATAGCGCACGCCCGGCGCGGCAACCGGGTCGAAAAAGCGAGCCGAGTAGAAGTCGGAGACCAGAATGCCGTTCACTGTATACGCGAACTGCGCAGCTTCTGGCGGGTCGCATGCCTCAACGAGGAATTGCACCCGCCCTTGGTCCGGCTTTGGAGAGTCGCCGGCAACAAGGCGATTTCCGAATGGATCGACCAGCATCTCGATCATTTCGTGGCTCGCCGTCAGTGACCACACGTCTCTTTGTGCACTGGCCATGACGAGCGCGAAGGGCTGACCATTCTTGTCGAGGTGAACGCCGGCGGCGCCAGGCTGTCCGATGTCGTCCATCACGATAATTGGCCAGTAGCCAAGCGGCACATCTTCCAGCCGCGGAAACGCGTCCACCGTTGCCTTTACGTTCCAGAACTGCACGAGGTCTCGTGTGGCCTGCTTCTGCAGTGCCGCGGACACCTGTGTCAGGTCACTGGCTTTAACCTGCGCCGATTCCGACACCAGCGCGACCTGGCGCAAGAGCGTATCTGTCATTGTCTTCCTCCTTGTGTCGTCTTCCAAACTTGTAGATTGCAGGAGATCGTCCTCCTGTGGTCTTCTCTAAGAATTCTGGAGAGTGCTGGGCCTGCTTTTGTCGCCGGTGCTGGGCTTACCCGTTACCATATCTCTACTTTGCTTTCCCGCTCCTCGCCTTACGGCGATCTGTGCTCATTGATGGACCAGGCGAACGACTCGAACCCCCCGTGGCCTGCACTGTCCTGAGCATAGCAGAGGATCGAGTGATGGCCCTGGCCCCTGATCGTGAACGTCTTACGGGTATCGAACGACTGGCGCCTGTGGTTATGGCGATCGGAAGGATCGCTGCCATCCTGGGTGTAGTAAACCGTAATCGGCTCGCCGGCGGGCCCGGCGGCAGTGATCGTCACATCAAAGCCTTTGGCGTGTTTGCCGCTCGCTTTGTCGGCGCGCAGGCTGATCCTGCCACCGGCTGCGGCTATGGGCGCGGCAAGGCCAGTAACCGGCTCGGGCTCGGAGCGGATGACTTCCGGCGAATCGGGATTCAGGGTCCATTGCCCGTTGATGAGGTAGAGTGTGATCACGGCATTGAAACCGAGCTTGAGGCCCATGTTGACGTATTGATCGACGCTGAGCCGGCCGCCGATGAAGTGCTGCGTCAGCGTCGCCGTTTGCTTGTCTGTCCAGGTCACTGGTTTCACGAACGCGCGGCTGACGACGGGCGATGCGATCCCGTCAGAATCGATGGTAATGAAGGAGACGGTCGTGGTCCGATTGATCGTGACGGTATGCCCGAGAAACCAGTGCTCTCGATCGGTGGAGTAATAAAGTGTGCCCCTGGTGGTCGATGCCTCGACGCTGAGACTGCCGTGTGACCACTCGGTATCCTTGCCCTCGGTCAGGATCTGGACTTGCGGGAGGGTCACATTCACCCCATAGGTGCGCTGCACGTCTTCTGCACCGGCAGCCCGGAACATCACCTCCCACTCACCCTCGGCGGCCAGGGTCAGGGACTGGCCGTTCGATAGCGCTCCGCTCTTCGTCTCGGCGACGGTGCGGTCGATAAAGCCCGCATTGAACTTCTTGGTGACCCGCTCGGCCACGTAGCTGACCGACAGGGTCGCCGGCGTGATGCTGACCGTGATCTGCAGTTCGGCGCCGTAGTTGCCGTTGTCCTTGTCGACGCCGATGACTGCAGGTGCTACTGGTGGGTGCTGGTTCAGGTAGGTTTTGAAGGCATTGAAGACAGTCTGGCTCTTGATGATCTTCTCGTGTCCATCGATGCCGCCACCCAGGTCAAACCTTGCGTTCAGGTTGGCACCTTCTCGCCGTCCGGTATCGCGGTTCTGGGCGTCGACAAAATCGTTTACTGAAGTTATCGCCACATATCGAACGTCATTTTTGTCCAATCTGGTGACGACCTTCCAGCTCTCCACCGGCGACTCCTGCACGGATGTCTGATCGGCGCCATCCGGCGTATCGTCATCCACACCTGCGAATTTGTGGGATTGTTGCTCGAAGTCGGAGCCGGTCTGGAATTCGCTGGGCCCGCCAAGGCCTAGCCCGTACGTGGCGCCCGCCAGGGAAACAAAGGTGCTCACGACGCCGAGCCTGTTATCATTACTATTCCAACTCCCGTCAGGCTGGAGGCCGCGGATATAGCCGTTGACCATGCCGCACCCTAGCGAATGGGCGATGAAGTCCAGCCTCTGGACGCCCAGATAGTCCCGAACGCGATCGATGAACGTCCGGAACTGGGCGATGTGGTTCCGATGCGGGTCATTAAGGTCCACCTGGGTATTGCCCTCGCCGAGGTAATCCATCGCCCAGATCTCCTCGGGCTTATAGCCGGGAGATCCGGTCAGAAAACTCGCCATCGTCTCCATGCCCCATTTCGGGTGAACGGAGTTGGCGGCATTTCCATGGACGAGAATGACAGGCGTTTTCTTGAGCGCTTGTCTATGCTCTTCCTTGGTCTTAGAGGGATCGCCACCGAAACCGGTCAGAATGGGGTCAAAGTCCTGCGGGAACCGATTCATCTGATCTCCTTTGTTCTGCCTAGTCTCGCCTTCGTTGGCAGCCACCTGAGCCATTTCGCCCCACGGTATCAGTTGATTGCGTAGCGGTATCAAACCGTGTTTCCCAGATAGCCGACGGTTTCGTCTGTCGCGGGCTTCGCACAGCCCTCGTGTGCGATTTGCGTATGGAAGAGCGACCGGATGTCCGGCTGCGGGGCGTATGATCCGATCGACTGATCAGCGGCGAGGCCAAAATTTGCTCATACTTTACTCATGCAAAGCAGCGCTCGCCAATAACGGGTTGAGAACCAGCCACGCGATGAAGTGGTTCATAGCGTGAGCTGGCCATCAGGCGCTAAACTCTCGAATGTCCTGTATGATAACTTCCTTTATCATGCGTGAGTTGACCGGAGGCGGCGCCCCTGGTACGCTGCCATCATGAACCTGATCGTGCGCATCCCCGATGAGATCGCCGAGCGTCTCGGCGCCGACGCCACCGAGCTTGAGCGGCGCGCGCTCGAGGCGCTGGTGGCGGAGGAATATCGCGCCGGCCGCCTGACCCGCCCCGACCTGCGGCAGTTGCTCGGTTTCGAAACCGCCCACGAAATCGATGGCTTCCTGAAGGCGCACGCCATTGATGACGGCATCACGCTGGAGGAACTGAACCGCCAGCTGGACACGCTGGACCGACTGGGCCTCTGAGCCGGCATGCGGGTCGCCATCGCGGATACCAGCCCCTTGCGCTACCTGGTGCTGATCAGCGCCATCGACATCCTCCCGCGGCTGTTCGAGAGCATCTTCGTTCCAGACGTCGTGCACCGCGAACTCTGCCATCCGCATGCCCCGGTTCTGGTGCGCCGCTGGGCGGACGCAGCACCCGCATGGCTCACCGTCGTGCCCACGCCGCCGGCCGAGGACGCCGATCTCCGGGGCCTCGACGCCGGAGAGCGCGCGGCGATTGCCCTGGCGACAACGATGCGCCCGGATTTCGTTCTGATCGATGAGCGCGCCGGCGTCGCCGTGGCGCGCGCCCGGGGGCTGGAGGTCACCGGCACCCTCGGTCTGCTCGACCGTGCGGCCGGACGTGGGCTCGTCAACCTTCCCACCGCCTTTGCCGCCCTCAAGGCGACGAATTTCCACACCCGCCAGGAGCTGCTCGACGCGCTGCTGGCCCGGCATCGGACAGGAAACCCCGGACATGCATGATGCGTCCGTTCTGCCGCCCGGGTTGGCCGGCCCCCCTGCCCCGCCGTCGAAGCCCGGTCCTGTCGCGACCCGCACCGCCCACGTCCTGCCGGCGCTGATCGCCGCGGCGGGCGAGCCGGCCGCCTGGCGCTACATCGAGTTCTTCACCGCCACCATCCGCAACCCGCACACGCGCCGCGCCTATGTCCGGGCCTGCAACGCGTTCTTCGCCTGGTGCGAGGAGCGCGGTCGGACCCTGAGCACGATCCGGCCCTATGACGTCGCCAGCTATATCGAGACCCGCCAGCAGACCCATTCGGCGCCGGACGTGAAGCAGCAGCTCGCCGCCGTGCGCATGCTGTTCGACTGGTTGGTCACCGGCCAGATCGTGCCGGTGAACCCGGCGGCGGCGGTGCGGGGGCCGAAGCACGTGGTGAGGACCGGCAAGACGCCGGTGCTGGACGCCGGGGACTGGCGCAAGCTGCTGGATTCCATCCCGACCGATACGGTGCGGGATCTGCGCGACCGGGCGCTGATCGCCACCCTCACCTATGCCTTCGCCCGGATCACCGCGGCGCTGCGGATGAAGGTGGAGGATGTCCGACCCCAAGGCGCCG
>DASQVN010000420.1:0-2068 GCA_035640755.1 Rhodopila sp. | reverse complement strand
GCTGTGCCGGTACAATACCGGACTGTTCGCCGAGAAGGTGCTGCCGAAGCTGCGGGATGTGCATGCGGGATGGACCGATCACTGGTGGCCGAACCCGATGGGCGCGCAACTTCGGGCAAAGGTCCCGGCCTACATGCCGCGCCTGGCGGCGGAATAGGTCATCCGGCCTGTGCCCAGCATAAAGGGGAGAAGCAAAGCGTGACTGAACCTGAAACGCTGACGATCGAGATCAACGGATTTCCGACACGCGTCTGGCGGGCAGGCTCCGGGCCGAAGATCGGCTTCCTGGCCGGCTATGGCGGGCTGCCGCGCTGGGTGCCGTTCCTCGATGAACTGGCGAAGTCCCGGACCGTGATCGTCCCGTCGCTGCCCGGCTTTCCGGGCGGCGACCGCGGGCACGTGGTGCTCGACTCGCACCTCGACTGGCTGCTCGCGCTGCGGGAAATCCTGGACAGGACCGATCTGCGCGGCGCCGACCTGGCCGGCTCCTCGGTCGGCGGATCACTGGCGGCCGAGGCTGCGGCACTGTGGCCCGATACGGTGCGCCGCCTCGCCCTGATCGCCCCGTTCGGCCTGTTCGATGAGACGAACCCGCCGACCGACCCATGGGCGCAGCGGGCCGACGCGGTGCCCGGCCTGATGTGCGCCGATCCGGAAATCTGGAAGGCGCTGAAGGCCGTGCCGGAAGGCGCGAACTCGATCGAGTGGCCGATCGAGCAGACCCGCGCCAACGAAGCCGCCGCCCGCATCTTCTGGCCACTCGGCAATACCCGGATCGAGAAGCGGCTGCGCCTGATCAAGGCCCCCACCCTGCTCCTGTGGGGTGAGCAGGATCGGATCATGCCCACCGCCTACGCCGAGGTGTTCGCGCGCGGCATCGCCGGCCCGACCGAGGTGAAGACCATCCAAGGCGCCGGGCACCTCGCAGAGCTCGACAAGCCCGCCGAGGTCGCCGCCGCCGTGCTCGGCTTCACGGCGTAATACCATGTGTGGACGGCACCCGTTCAGATCGCCAGCGGATACGGCTGCCGCCCTTGCCCTTCGGCAAAGCGCGACAGCCGGAACGGCGCCGGGTCCACCACCGTCGGCTCGCCGGTAACCAATTCCGCCGCCAGCCGGCCGGCGCCCGGTCCGATGCCGAAGCCATGCCCGGAAAACCCGGTCGCGATGAAGAAGCCGGGCAGCGCATCCACCGCGGAAATCACCGGCACCGCATCCGGCGTCACGTCCATATAGCCGCCCCAGCTCTCCGCCACGACCATGTTGCGGAACACCGGGAACGCCGCCTGTATGCGGGCCTTCGCCCCGTCCAGCACGCGCCCGGACGGCACCGGGTCCAGCGTCCGCACCTGCTCGAACGGCGAGGGCGCATCCAGCGCCCATTTCCGCGGCATGCGGGCCTCGGCCAGGAACCGCCCGCCCAGCCGGATCGACGTGCCGCCCGACTGCATGCGTTGCAGCGGCAAATAGTCCCGCAGCAGCCGGAACGCATCCGGCACCAGCTCGAAGATGTTGCCGCCGCGGTCGGCCACGTTGTAGCCGCCGTCCAGCCGCTTGCGGAACCCGAAGCCGGTGCCGGTGGCTGAGGTTTCCGGGCCGCCGTCCAGCCGTTCGGTGCGCATGACCGAGGCCAGCACCTTCAGTTGCGGCAGCTCGATCCCCAGGTTGCCCCCCAGGTTGCCGCAGAACAGCCGTGACCACGCCCCACCGGCCAGCAACACGGACTGGCACGGGATGCGGCCCTTCTCCGTCACCACGCCACAGACGCGCCCGCCCGCGGTTTCGATGCCGCGGACGGCGCAGTGCTGCAGGATGACGGCCCCGTTCCGCTGTGCCGCGCCGGCGATCGCGGGCGCGCCTATCTGCGGCTCCGCCTTGCCGTCGCTGGGTGTATGGAGCGCGCCGGCCCATGTCCGCGATGCGCCCGGCATCAGGGCGGACACCTCGGCGCTGCCGATGATTTTCGTATCGAGCTGGTAGTTTCGTGCGTGCTCCATCCACGCTTCGTAGCGGGCCAGCTCCTCCGGCGTGTCGCACAGGTACATGATCCCCGACCGCCGGTAGCCGG
>DASQVN010000419.1:0-5669 GCA_035640755.1 Rhodopila sp. | reverse complement strand
CGACCCGACCACCGCCGGCAACATGCGCACCGCCTTCGCCACCCACGGCATCGACGCCGATTGCCTTGATCTCCGCGGCGGCTCGCCGCACCGCGCCTTTCTCGGCGAATACGGCGACATCGATATCGTCCTCGACCCGTTCCCCTACTCCGGCGGCCTGACCACCTGCGAGGCACTGTGGATGGGCGTCCCCACCATCACCTGCCCCGGCGAAACCTTCGCCTCCCGCCACTCCGTCAGCCATATGAGCAACGCCGGCCTCCCCGGCTGGGTCGCCAACTCCATCCCCGAGTACATCGACATGGCCGTCGCCCGCGCCGCCAACCTGCCAGCCCTGGCCGAACTGCGCGCCGGCCTGCGCGAACAGACGCGCCTCAGCCCGCTCTGCGACGCGAAACGCTTCGGCACCAACCTCGGCGCGGCCCTCCGCACCGCCTGGCGCGCCTGGTGCGAGGCATCATAGCGCCATCTCCACGCACACCGGCACGTGGTCCGAGCCGCGCGGCCAGTCCCGTGCGTCCCGCAGGACGGTCTGGCTCCGCAGCGTCCGCGTCAGGTCCGGCGTGACCCAGATGTGGTCCAGCCGGCGCCCGCGGTCGGACGCGCGCCAGTCCCGGTTCCGGTACGACCACCAGGAATACAGCTTCTGGTCCTCCGGCACGAAATGCCGCACGGCATCAATGAAGCCGGCATTCATCCAGGCTGTCAGCCCCTCCATCTCCGGCGGCGTGTGGCTGACCACGTCCAGAAGCTGCCGGTGGCTCCAGACATCATGCTCCAGCGGCGCGATGTTCAGGTCGCCCACCAGCACCGTGCGGTCCAGCCCGCTGCGGGCGGCGAACCACTGACGAGCCTCGGCAATGAAGTCGAGCTTGTGGGCGTATTTCGGGTTCTGCACCCGGTCGGGAATGTCGCCCCCGGCCGGAACGTAGAAATTGTGCAGCTCAAACGGCCCACCCGGCGTCTGCACCGTGGCGGCAAGATGCCGGCAGTCCCCCTTGCCGCACCAGTCCGGCGCCGCGTCGTGCACCTCCAGCGGCAGGCGCGACAGGATGGCGACGCCGTTGTAGCCCTTCATGCCCCGGAACACGGTATGCGGATAGGCCAGCGGCTCCAGATCCTGCCCGGGGAACTGCTCGTCTGGGACCTTCGTCTCCTGCAGGCAGATGATGTCCGGCCGCAGCGCCTCGACCAGATGGTCCAGCAGCCCGAGACGCAGGCGCAGGCTGTTGATGTTCCAGGTCGCGATCCGCAGGGAAGGCATCAGATGATGCGGGTCCTCACCGTCCCGACTCCCTCGACCACGCCTTCCAGCAGGTCGCCGCGCTGCACCGCCGCCACGTTCTCCGGCGTGCCGGTGTAGATCAGGTCCCCCGGCGCCAGCCGCACCAGCCCGGACAGGTAGGCGATCGTCTCCGGCACGTTCCAGATCATCTTCGACAGATCGGAGGTCTGCCGCACCTGCCCGTTCACCCGGAGCTCGATCAGCCCCTTCGACGGATGCCCGATCTTCGCCGCCGGCACCATCACCCCGATGGGGGCCGAGTAATCAAACCCCTTCCCCATGTCCCACGGCTTGCCTTCCTTCTTCGCCGCGTTCTGCAGATCGCGTCTTGTCATATCCAGCCCCGCCGCATAGCCCCAGACATGCGCCAGCGCGTCCGCCTCGGCGATGTCCGCCCCACCTTCGCCGATCGCGACCACCAGCTCCATCTCATGATGCAACTGCGTGCTCTTCGGCGGGTACGGCATGTCGGCATCGTTCAGCAACAGCGCGTCGGCCGGCTTCATGAAGAAGAACGGCGGCTCCCGGTCCGGATCGCTGCCCATCTCCCGCGCATGTTCGGCGTAGTTGCGCCCGACGCAGAAGATGCGCCGGACCGGAAACGCCCCACCCCCGGCCACCGGGACCGAGACGACAGGCGGCGCGGGAATCACGAAGTCGGCCATCGCATGACACCTTGCTGAAAACCTGGTAAGCCTTACAAGCCGCCCCGCTTAACCGAAGCGGAGACAACGGGCAATGCCAGGCACCAGCGGTCGATCATCGAAGGCTTTGTATCTCCAGGTCCTCGCCGGCGTCATCATCGGTGCCGCCCTCGGCCATTTCTATCCGCCGCTCGCGATCCAGATGCAGCCCTTCGGCGACGCCTTCATCAAGCTGGTGCGCATGATCATCGCCCCGATCGTGTTCATCACCGTCGTCGTCGGCATCGCCAAGCTGGCCGACGCGAAGGAGGTCGGGCGCATCGGCCTGAAAGCCATCATCTATTTCGAGGTGCTGACCACCATCGCCATGTTCATCGGCCTGATCATCGCCCACGTGATCCAGCCCGGTGCCGGCCTGAACATCGACCCCGCCACCCTCGACAGCAAGGCGGTCTCGCAATACACGAACGCGCCGCACCAGGACGTGGTCGGCTTCCTGCTGAACATCATCCCGTCCACCGTCATCGACGCCTTCGCCAAGGGCGAGATCCTGCAGGTCCTGCTGTTCGCCGTCCTGTTCGGCCTCGGCCTCTCCCGCCTCGGCGAGCGTGCCCACACCGTGGTGCACGTGCTCGATCAGGCCGGCGCCGCCCTGTTCGGCGTCATCGCCATCATCATGCGCTTTGCCCCCCTGGGCGCGTTCGGCGCCATGGCCTTCACCATCGGCCGCTACGGCATCGGCGCCCTCGCCCAGCTCGGCTTCCTGATGCTGTGCTTCTACCTGACCTGCATCATCTTCATCTTCGTCGTCATGGGCGCCGTCGCCGCCATGATGGGCCTGAACATCCTCAAGATCCTCCGCTTCGTGAAGGAGGAGTTCCTGATCGTCCTCGGCACCTCCTCCTCCGAAGCCGCCATGCCGACGCTGATGGAAAAGCTCGAGCGCCTCGGCTGCGGCCAGTCCCTGGTCGGCCTGACCGTCCCCCTGGGCTACGCCTTCAACCTCGACGGCTCCTCGATCTACTTCACCATGGCCATCGCCTTCATCGCCCAGGCCCTGAACATCCCGCTGAGCTGGGGCGACTACCTGCTGATCCTCGCGGTCCTGCTGCTGACCTCGAAAGGCGCCGCCACCGTCACCGGCGGCGGCTTCATCACCCTCGCCGCGACACTCGCCACCATGAACGGCAAGGTCCCCGTCGCCGGCATGGTGCTCGTCCTCGGCATCGACCGGTTCATGAGCGAGGCACGCGCCATCACCAACCTGTTCGGCAACACCGTCGCCACCATCTTCGTCGCCTGGTGGGAAGGCACGCTGGACGTGCCCAGGGCGCGCGAAATCCTCGACCAGCCTTCCACTATCGAGGCTGCGGTGTTCGCAAAATAAGCACCTGGCCCATAAACACGCGGCCCTGTGCAGCAGCCGGTTTCGCGTGCAATCCCCGGCAGCGCTTCGGGCGCCGAATAGTCAGAACGGCATCGCGACGACTCGGGCCCGCGCAATTCCTGCGCGGGCAGATGTATGGTCATTTAACCATTTCTTATACATCTTTCTTCACCCTCTCCGGAAGCGCTCAGTTGCGGCGCGGCTCCTGGCAAGTCGTCCGGGGCACGCTGGAATGGCCAGGCCGAGGTTGGTCGGAGTTCAGGTGAATGATCAGGATAATCGGCTGCATCACACAGCAGCACGACTTGAAGCTGGTTCTGCTGGCTGCCGTGATCTGCTGCTTTGCCTGCTTCACGACCATCAACCTGCTCTCGCGCGCCTCATCCCACCGCAGCCGGCTGCGAATGGCATGGCTTACAGGCGCTGCCGTGGTGTTCGGCTCAGGCGTATGGTCGACGCATTTCGTCGCCATGCTGGCGTTTCAGTCTGATCTGATTCTTGGGTACGCGGTCCATACGACCGCCTTGTCATTCGTCATGGTCTGCGTCGGCGCAGTCGCTGCGTTCTCGCTCGCTCTGCAGGACGTCAAGCGTCCGGTCCGCACTATCGCCGCAGGCGTGCTCCTGGGTGGCGGTGTTGGCGCGATGCACTACACCGGCATCGGCGCCATGCATCTGCACGGCATCAGATCGTTCCAATCCGCATACGTAATCGCTTCGATCGCCGCCGGCATGATGTGTTCATGCGCCGCCCTCCGTGACATTTGGGCTTCGCAGGACCTCTTGCGGCGCCTTCGCGATGCCGGATGGCTGAGCGTCGGGATCGTTCTCCTTCACTTCACTGCAATGACAGCGCTCAGCATCCAGCCTGCGCCAGCGGATGCTGCAACCGGCCTGCTGATCGGGTCCACCTTGTTGGCGACCATCATAACTGCGGTCAGCGCATTGATTCTTGCCCTGAGCCTGTTCGGCTCCATCGTGGATCAGTACCTGTCGCAACTGCTGGCGCGTGAAGAGAGCAGCCTCCACCACCTGGCGCATCATGATGCGCTGACCGGCCTGCCGAACCGTCTCCAATGCCATGAGCGCCTCGCGGAAATGGTCGAAATGAGCAGCGGAGGGGAAACATGTGCTGCGGTACTCTGCCTCGACCTTGATCGCTTCAAGCAGGTCAACGACCTCCTCGGCCATCGGGCCGGCGACCAGCTGCTGATCCAGGTTGCGGCACGCCTGCAATCGCTCGTGCGGCCCACCGATCTGGTCGCGCGCATCGGCGGCGATGAGTTCGTCATTGCGATAGCACCCCCGATCACCGCGGCCTGGGCCGGCGCGCTCGCCGGCCGCATCGTCGATGCGCTGGGAGAACCATTCTGGCTGGACGGGCAGCAGGTCGGCATTGGCACCAGCATAGGACTGGCCCTTGGGCCGGCGGACGGAAGCACCGGGGCAGACCTGCTGCGCAACGCCGACACCGCGCTCTACCAGGCCAAGAAAGACGGGCGTGGGCTTTACCGCTTTTTTGAAGCCTCGATGAACGAGCGGCTGCGCTACCGCCAGCTTCTGGAACAGGATCTCCGACAAGGCATTCAGGACGGTCATCTCGAACTGCACTATCAACCGCTGCTCGATGTTCAGACCAAGAAAGTGACGGGATTCGAGGCACTTGCCCGTTGGCGGCACCCGACACGCGGCCTTGTTCCGCCGGGTGAATTCATACCTCTGGCGGAAGAATCCGGCCTGATCGTCCCTTTGGGCCGCTGGGTGCTGGAAGCCGCATGCCGGGAGGCAGCATCATGGCATCTGCCGCTACGTATCGCAGTCAACGTGTCACCGGTGCAGTTCCGCCAGCCGGACCTCGCGGACACCATCATCAGCGTCATCGCGCAGACCGGACTTGCTCCGCAGCGGCTTGAGATAGAAGTCACGGAAAGCGTGCTGATCCGCCACGCCGATCAGGCCGTGGAGACGCTGGAGAGGCTCAGGGACCACGGCGTCAATATTTCGCTCGACGACTTCGGCACCGGCTATTCCAGCCTGAGCTATCTGCGCCGCTTTCCGTTCAACAAGATCAAGCTCGATCGTTCGTTCATTCAAGGATTGGGCGAGGACAAGGAGGCGGCGGTGATCACCCGGGCGATCGTAGCGCTGGGCCGCAGCCTGAGCCTTGTGGTAACCGCCGAGGGTGTCGAGACCTCGGAGCAGCTCGACTTCCTCGCAGCGGAGGACTGCGATCAAATTCAGGGCTATCTGGTCAGCAAGCCATTGCCCGCGAGTGACATTGCCGACCTGACGCGCTCGTAATCCACAAGGCGCCGTCGGTTGATCGCTTCTCGTCCTGCCAAGTGCGGGTCCGG
>DASQVN010000418.1:0-2589 GCA_035640755.1 Rhodopila sp. | reverse complement strand
CGCCCGCTCCGCCGGTGCTCGGCTGATCGTGCACGGTCATCACCACCACGCCTATACGGCGACGTTGCCCGGCGGGATCAGGGTCCGTGGCCTCGGCCTCGCCGAACCATGGCTGCTGGGCTGACGCGTGATCGCCGCCCCGCACACCCGGCATTGGCGTCGCCCGTCGTCATCATGTAGTTAGACCTGGAAACGTCCCTTCACGCCCTCCAACCAGGCAGTAACCGAGATCAACGTGACCCAGATCGCCATCACCCGGACCGCCAGCCCGAACCAACCGCCGACCGACGACACCCTGACCTTCGGCAACGTCTTCACCGACCATATGTTCCTGATGAACTATGACCACGGCAAGGGCTGGCACTCCCCCCGGATCGTGCCCTACGCGCCGTTCACCCTGGATCCCGCCTGCTGCGTCCTGCACTACGGCCAGGCGATCTTCGATGGGCTGAAGGCGTTCCGCGGTGCCGATGGCCGCATCCGCATCTTCCGGCTGCCCGACCACGCTGCGCGCCTGAACCGCAGCGCGCACTACCTGTGCATCCCCGAGCTTGACCAGGCCATGGTCGAGGAATCGATCCGCGCCCTAGTCGAGATCGACCAGCGCTGGGTCCCCGCCAAGCCCGGCACGTCTCTCTATATCCGCCCCACCGTCATCGCCACCGAGACCTTCCTCGGCGTCCACCCCTCCAGCTCCTATCTCTACTACGTCATCATCGGTCCGGTTGGGGCCTACTACAAGGAAGGCATGAACCCGGTGCGCATCCTGGCCTCCGACCAGCATGTGCGCGCCGTCAAAGGCGGCCTGGGCGCCGCCAAGACCATGGCCAACTACGCCGCCAGCCTCTACGGCGCCGAGGAAGCCCACAAGGCCGGCTACACCCAAGTGCTGTGGCTCGACGCGATCGAGCATCGCTACCTCGACGAAGTCGGCACCATGAACATCATGCTGAAGATCGGCGACGAGGTGCTCACCCCGCCGCTCAACGGCGCCATCCTCGACGGCATCACCCGCCGCTCGGCCATCACGCTGCTGCGCGACTGGGGCCTGCAGGTCACCGAACGCCCGATCCCGATCGAGGAAGTCATCGCCGCCGCCCAGGCCGGCAACCTCGAAATGTGGGGCACCGGCACCGCCGCCGTCATCTCCCCGGTCGGTGAACTCGGCTACAAGGGCGAGCGCTACACCATCAACAATGGTCAGACCGGTGCCCTGACGCAGAAGCTCTATGACACCATCGTCGGCATCCAGTACGGCACCGCCGCGGACCCGCACGGCTGGGCGCGGCTGCTGGGCAACCGCCTCGGCGGATAAATCCCTGCTTTGATACCTGCGCAACGGGGCTGGACATCCTCCGCCGCCTTGTGCGCTCCTGCACGGGGCTGTCCTTCACGCCGCGCAACAAGTCTCGCCCGGCCCGCCGTGCACGATCCAGCCCCTGCCAAGAAGACCACGATTTCAGGAGGAAACCACCATGAACCGCCGCTCATTCCTGGCCGCGTCAACCGTCGGCGCAGCCACCGCCACACTCGCCCCGTTCAGCTCGGCGCGCGCCGCCGAGGTGCCCCTGCTGGGCGAGACCGGCAACCCCCTGCGGCCGTCCGAGCCGCTACCCCTCGGTCCGTTGCCCAACTCCCGCTACCCCGATCCGCACATCGAGGCGATCGACCCCAAGCGCTTCAAGGGCAGCCCCGGCACCGGCGCGGTCGAACGCGTCGCCACCGGCTTTCGCTGGGCCGAAGGCCCCGCCTATTTCCGCGGCGGCCGCTATCTGATCTTCAGCGATATCCCCAACAACCGGCAAATGCGCCTGCTGGAGGATGACGATCACCTCAGCGTCTTCCGCCAGCCGTCGTTCAATTCCAACGGCAACACCACCGACCGCCAGGGGCGCCTGGTCTCCTGCCAGCACAGCGGCCGCCGCGTCGCGCGCACCGAGCATGACGGCCGCATCACCATCATCGCCGACAGCTACAACGGCAAGAAGCTGAACTCGCCCAACGACGTCGTCGTCGCTTCGGACGACTCCATCTGGTTCACCGACCCGACTTATGGCATCGGCGGCAACTACGAAGGCATCCAGGCGCCCCAGGAACAGCCGACCCGCAACGTCTATCGCGTCGATCCCCGCACTGGCGACATCAAGGTGGTGGTCGATGACTTCGTCCAGCCCAACGGCCTGGCGCTCTCCCAGGATGAGAAGCGCCTCTACATCATCGACACCGGCATCACACACGGCGGCCCCTCCCATATCCGCGTCTTCGATGTTGATCTCGGCGCCGGCAAGCTCTCCAACAGCAAGGTGTTCGCGGAAAACTTCGCCCCCGGCCTGACCGACGGGATCCGCATCGATGTCGAGGGCAACGTCTGGTGCAGCATGGGCTGGGCCGACCCGAAGGAGGACGGCGTCCGCTGCTACGCCCCAAACGGTGACATGATCGGCAAGATCCACCTGCCCGAAACCTGCGCCAACCTCTGCTTCGGTGGCCTGCTGCACAATCGTCTCTACATGTGCGCCAGCACCTCGGTCTACGCCCTGTATGTCAACACGCAGGGCGCCGCGATGCCCTGAACCGGCACGCCCCCGC
>DASQVN010000417.1:0-3114 GCA_035640755.1 Rhodopila sp. | reverse complement strand
GGGGAGAACCGCCTGACGGCCCGGGTCAACGACAGCTACGCGACGCTTCGCCTGTTCGTCGCGGGCTTCCTGGTGCTCTCGGTGGTCATCGCGGTCGGCATCGGCCTGTTCCTGGTCCGCTCGATCGCCTCGCCGATCGTGGCGATGACGGGGGCGATGCGGCGGCTGGCGGAGAGGGACCTGACGGTCCTGGTTCCGGCGCAGGGCCGCAGCGATGAGGTCGGCCAGATGGCGGCTGCGGTGCAGGTGTTCAAGGACGCGATGATCACCGCCGACCGGCTCGCCGCCGAACAGGCCGCCGAGATCGCGGCCAAGGCGGAACGGTCCACCCGTCTGGGCCAAGTGTTCCAGAGCTTCGAGGCAAGGGCGCATGAGATGGTGCAGCTTCTGGCCTCGGGCTCGACCGAGCTGGAAGCGACGGCACGGGCGATGTCGAGCAGCGCGGGACAGACCAGCGAGCAGGCCTCGGCGGTTGCCGCGGCGGCCGAGCAGGCCGGGTCGGGCGCGCAGAGCGTGGCCGCGGCCGCAGAAGAGCTCGCTGCGTCGATCAACGAGATCAGCCGGCAGGTCGAGCAATCGGCGAAGCTGGCGCGCACGGCAGTCAGCAGCACGGAGCGAACCAACGCGATCATTGCGATGCTGGCGAGCGAGGCCGATAAGATCGGCAATGTCGTCGGCCTGATCACCGACATTGCCGGGCAGACGAACCTGTTGGCGCTGAACGCCACGATCGAGGCGGCGCGCGCGGGCGACGCGGGCAAGGGCTTTGCGGTCGTTGCGTCTGAAGTGAAGAGCCTGGCGAGCCAGACGGGACGGGCGACGAACGAGATCGCCGGCCAGATTGCGCAGATCCAGTCCGCGACGCGGGAGGCGGTCGAGGCGATCCAGGGTATCGCCAGCAGCATCGCGGAGGTCAGCATTATTGCGGCGAACATTGCTGCGGCGGTCGAGCAGCAGAGTGCGGCGACGTCGGGCATTGCGCAGACCGTGCAGCAGACCGCGAGCGCGGCACAGGACGTGACGATGACGATCGCCGGGGTCGGGCGTTCGGCGAATGACAGCAGCGCGGCGGCGAACCAGGTGCTGAGCGCGGCCGGTGTGCTGTCGCAGCAGGCCGAGCGGCTGTCGAGCGAGGTCGGGCGGTTTGTTGCGGGCGTGCGGGCGGCGTGATGCCGTCTGCCTTGCTGGCGTGCGCTGGGACGGCGGCGCGGGCAGAATAGGGTGGCAGACACTACTTGAGAGGAACAACCTCATCCGGGTCGCGAATGACGGGGTTACTGCGACAGGGTGACTGCGACGGTGCGCATTCTACCCGTATACCCCAACCCCTGGGCCGACACCCTGGCCGCGCGTCATCGGCTGTTTCAGTTCGACGCCGGTGATGGCGGCGGCGACGGCCTCGGCGATGCAGATGCCGTCCACGCCGGCGGAGAGGATGCCGCCCGCGTAGCCCGCGCCCTCCCCGGCGGGGAACAGGCCGGGTGTATTCAGGCTGGCGCCGTCATGGCCGCGGTTGATGCGCACGGGCGAGGAGGTGCGGGTCTCGACGCCAGTGAGCACCGCATCCGGCATGGCGAAGCCGGGAATGTCACGGTTGAAGGCGGCGACCGCTTCGCGCATGGCGATGATGGCGAAGCCGGGCAGACAGGCGGCGAGGTCGGCAGGGGTGGTGCCGGGCTTGTAGGAGGGCGTGACCTCGCCGAGGGTTTTTGAGGCCCTGCCGGCCAGCAGGTCGCCAACCGTCTGTGCCGGAGCGGCATAGGTGCGGCCGCCGGCTTCGAAGGCTCGCTGTTCCCAGTGGCGCTGGAATGCGATGCCGGCAAGGGGGCCGTCGGGATAGTCGGGCTCCGGCGTGATTGCCACGACGATGCCGGCGTTGGCGTTGAACTCGGCGCGGGAATACTGGCTCATGCCGTTGGTGGCGACGCAGCCGAACTCGCTGGTGGCGGCGACGACGCGGCCACCGGGGCACATGCAGAAGCTGTAGACGCTGCGCCCGTTGCCGGCGTGATGCACCAGCTTGTAGTCGGCGGCGCCGAGGAGAGGGTGGCCGGCGGCGGCGCCAAAGCGGGCACGGTCGATCAGCGACTGCGGATGCTCGATGCGGGCGCCGATGCTGAAGGGCTTGGGCTCGATATGGACGCCGCGGCGGTGCAGCATCGCAAACGTATCGCGGGCGCTGTGGCCGATGGCGAGGACGACATGATCGGCGTCGACCTCCGTGCCGTCGGCCAGCACCAGGCCGCGGAGATGGCGGCGGCGATCGAGAATGAGGTCGTCGACGCGGGCGCCGAACCGGTACTCGCCGCCCAGGGCTTCGATGCGGGCGCGCAGGTTCTCGACGACGGTGACAAGGCGGAAGGTGCCGATGTGGGGCTTGGCGACGTAGAGGATCTCCTCGGGCGCGCCGGCCGCGACGAACACCTGCTTGAGGTGGTGGCCGAGGCCGCGCGGGTCCTTGATGCCGGAGTAGAGCTTGCCGTCGGAGAAGGTGCCGGCACCGCCCTCGCCGAACTGGACGTTCGACTCGGGGGTCAGGACGGCTCGGCGCCACAGGCCCCAGGTATCCCTGGTGCGCTCGCGGACCACCTTGCCGCGTTCGAGGATCAGCGGACGGAGGCCCATTTCGGCGAGGGTGAGGGCGGCCATGAGGCCGCAGGGGCCAGTGCCGATGACCACGGGGCGCGGGTGGGGCGGCGCGCCGGCACGGACCGGCGGGCGGTAGGTGAGGTCCGGAGTGCGGCACAGGGTGGTATCGCGCGCCAGGAGGGCGGGTTCGTCACGCACCTCGGCGTCGATGGCATAGACGAGTGTGATGGCGGCGCGGCGGCGGGCGTTTGCCGATCCCTGGGCCGGGCGGGGAGCGTGGCTGGCACGGATGTGGGGACGCGGGCGGCCGGGTCGGTGCCCGGCCACAACGGCGAGAGTGGCGCGCGGTGCCGGCGGGGCAGCCGCGGCGCCGTCGATTGTCGGGCGGGGGCGTGCCGGTTCAGGGCATCGCGGCGCCCTGCGTGTTGACATACAGGGCGTAGACCGAGGTGCTGGCGCACATGTAGAGACGATTGTGCAGCAGGCCACCGAAGCAGAGGTTGGCGCAGGTTTCGGGCAGGTGGA
>DASQVN010000416.1:0-4318 GCA_035640755.1 Rhodopila sp. | reverse complement strand
GTCTGCCGCCGCGATGCCATCCGCCGCAGCCGCGGCGCGCCAAGCGAGATCGGGCGGCAGGCAGCCGCCATGGACTGCACGCCACCACGTGCCGACGCAGGAGTGCACGGTGACGATCAGCGGCACCGGCCAGGCCGCAGTCCCCACCAGTGCCGGGGCATGGAGGTGGACCGAATCGATATCCGCGTGCACCGCCAGGCGCGTGAGACAGCAGGCGGCCGCGTTGAGCGCTGCGGGCGAGTCCGCCGTCCAGTCCAGCTCCTGCCCCGTGACGATGAGCCGAAGGCCAGGCACGGCGGCAGCTTCCGCCTGCTGCGCTGGGCCGGGAGGCGGTCCGAGCACCGCAAGCAGGCTTTTGCAGTCATGGTGTGCAAGGCCGCGCGCAAGCTCCAGCGAATAGCGCCAGACACCACCGATGGCGTCGGTGCTGATCAGGATGCGGGTCATGGCTTGCGCGGCTGGGGCTTGCGCGGTTGGACTGGGAGCGCCTCCAGTTCCGGCAGGGGCAGCGGATCGGCTTCCTGGATATCGCTCATGCTGTCGAACCGGGACAGGTAGTGCGCATGGGCGCGCTCCCAGGCGGAATCATCCGGCATGCCCCAACGCAGCCGGTAGTCCGGGGAGCCCGGATAGGGGAACAGGGGAACCGGGTCGTTGGCCCAGACGCCTTCGCGGTGCAGGCGCTGGCGCCAGGCGGCGATCTCCTCGGCGTCGTCGCCCGCCGACAGGATCAGGTTGGCCTGCACGAACGGGATGTAACGACGGGCGAAAATCAGCCGCTCGGTCAGTTCATCCGTTGTCATGCGGCATTTCTTGTCGAGCGCCGCCCGCCCCTCCACGGTCAGGCTTTCAACGCCGGCTTCGACCGAGACACAGCCGGCCTCACCCAGCAGGCGCAGCATGTCCGGCTGCCACAGGTCGATGCGGGTCTGCACGCCGAACGTCACATCGCGTCGGCACAGGGCTTCGAGCAACGGACGCTGCGGCAGGAATATTTCGTCAATGAAATACAAATAAGTAACACCCTGGTCGATCAGACCGTCGATTTCGGCGAGCAACAAATGCAGGTCGCGGCGGCGATACTTGTCGCGGAAATCGAGCTTCGCGCAGAAGGTGCAGGCGTAGGGACAACCGCGGGACGCCTCGATCTCGGCGCCGGGTCCCTGCGGCGTCGTATCGAACCGATGGTGGTGATGCGCGTGCCGCCGCACCCAGGCATCCGGCCAGCGCAGCGGCGGGGCATCGGCGAAGCGGGCCGCCTGCGGGCCGCCATTGATCCGGATGCCGTCCGCCGTCCGGCTGGCCGACCCCGGCACCGAGTCCGGCACGCCGCCGGCATCGGCAAGCGCGACGATCGTTTCCTCGCACTCACCCAGCAAGGCCACATCGGCACCCGTCTTGCGGAGTGCGGCCCCGGGTGTGGTGGAGCCGTGCGGGCCGACGATCACCGTCAATATCTCCGGCAGACGGGCGGCCATCTCAGTGGGTACGCGCAGTTCGGGCGGCGCGCAGCGCCAGAACAGGTAGCTGGGGGCCGTGGTGATAACCGCCATTTCGGCGCCGAACGCATAGGCCGAGTGTGCCAGGCCGGCGGCATCCAACCCGTCCAGCACGCCGTCCAGCAACAAGGCTTCGTGCCCGTGCGCCTGCAGCAGTGCCTGGGCGTAGCCGAACTCCAGCGGCAGGTGCGGCTCGCGGCAGCCGAAATAGATGCTGTGATCAAATTGCCAAGCCGGGTTGATCAGCGCGACCTTCATCCGTGCACAGCCTCCCGCGGGCGGATCCGTATGGCGTGGCCGGCGTCCTGGAACCAGCGAAGCAGCCGGGCGACACCCGACTGCCAATGGCGCGGCGGCGGCAGATTCAGCGTCCGCCGCACGCGCGTGGTGTCGGAGACGTACCAGCGCTGGTCGTTGGGCCGCCAGGCATCATAGCGGACAATGGGCTCGCGGCCCATCAACAGGCCGACATGACGGATCAAATGGCGCAGGCTAACCGCATTGCATGGCCCGCCGCCCAAATTGAAGGCCGACCCTGAGATGCGGCCGATATTGCGCCAGGCAGCAAGGTAGGCGTTCACGGCATCATCGACATACAGCACGTCACGCACCTGGCAGCCGTCGCCGTAGATGGTGATCGGTTCGCCGGCCAAAGCCTGCAACAGGAAGTGCGCGACCCAGCCCTGATCCTCGGTGCCGCACTGGCGGGGGCCGTAGATACAGCTCATGCGCATCACCGCGGTGGGCAGGCCGTAGCTGGCGGCGTGATCGAGCACATACTGATCGGCCGCCCCCTTGGAGCAGCCGTACGGGGTACAGAAATCCAGCGGCTGCGCCTCGTTCACGCCGGCCGGGTGCGTCGGTGCGGTCCAGGCGTCGCCGCGCAGTGCCAGCTCGACGCCGGCGAGCTTGCCATACACCTTGTTCGTGCTGGCAAACACACAGGGTTGACGCCGGCGGCGCAGCGCCTGGAGCAGGTTGAACGTGCCCAGCAGATTGACGTCCAGATCGGTCTCGGGGTCCGTCATGCTGGTGGTGACGGCGACCTGGGCGGCGAAGTGGAACACCGCTTCAGCGCCCTCGACCGCTTCCCGTACTGCGGCTGCGTCGCGGATGTCGGCCTTGGCGAAGGAAACGAGCGTTGGATGCCGGTCGCGCAGCCAAGCCAGGTTGGCCTCGACCCCGGCACGGGCCAGGGAGTCGAAGATCAGCACCGGCTCCCCCTCGGTGGCGAGGCGGTCAGCCAGGTGGCAGCCGATGAAGCCGGCGCCGCCGGTGATCAGGATCGGCCGGCGCCGTCCGGCCAGCGGCACAACGCCCGTCATGCCACCAGCCCGCGCGTCTCAAGCTCGCGGCGCGCCTCGGTGACGCGGTCCACGGTCTGCTGGCTGCGCACCCAGTCTGCCAATTCCGCCAGGCTGTCCGCAAAGGTGCGTTTGGGCTGATAGCCCAACGTGCTGCGCGCCAGGGTAATGTCGGCGAAGCAGTGCCGGATGTCGCCGGCGCGCGCCTTGCCCAGAATCACCGGACGAAGATCGCGGCGGCCCATGGCGGCGGCGATTGCCTCGGCGGTTTCACGGATCGTAACGACCCTGCCGCTGCCGATGTTGAACACCTGACCGGCAGCCGCGGGGGAATGCAACGCCAGAACGAAGGCCTGCGCCACGTCATCGACATGGACGAAGTCGCGGCGCTGCTCCCCGTCCTCGAAGACCTGCGGGCCGTTGCCGTTGAGCAGGGCGGAGGCGAAGATGGCCAACACGCCGGTATAGGGGTTCGACAGCGCCTGTCCCGGACCGTAGACGTTGAACATGCGCAATGCCGTCGCCTGCATGCCGTACGCTGGCGCAACGGTCAGCACCAGATGTTCCTGCACGTACTTGGAAATGGCATAGACCGACGCCAATGCCGGCCGTTTCGTTTCAGGCGTTGCCACCGGCTCCAGCCGACGACCCTGGGCATCGACCGGATCCCAGGTTCCGGTGCGGGCACGGTCGCCGCGGCGGGCCTGGTCGACCAGGTTGCCGTCGGCGTCACGATACAGGCCCTCGCCATAGACGGACATCGACGATGCGACAACCAGGCGCCGTACCGGGTGCGCAAGCAGTGCCTCCAGCAGCACGGCGGTGCCGAGGTCGTTGACGCCGACATAGCGCTCGATGGCATACATGCTCTGGCCGACGCCGACCTCGGCGGCGAGGTGCACGACCGCATCGACGCCCTGCACGGCGCGCGCGACGGCGGCCGGATCGCGCACATCAGCGCGGATCAACTCGACATGTTTCAATACCGGATCGGGCGTGCCGTGGGCATGAACCTGCTCGATCATGCTGTCCAGGACACGGACCTTGTCGCCCCGCGCCAGCAGCGCCTTCGCCAGATGACAGCCGATGAACCCGGCACCGCCCGTGACGAGAATACGTTCCGATCCCACCACACCCCCTTCCCGGTCAATGACGCAACAGTGTGTTGCACGATCGCCATGAGCGGACGCCAAACGCAGGCGTCCGCCGGTCGGAACGTGCGGATCGTGTCGATGTTCCATCACACCGGGTTGATGATGTAGAAGAAGCTTCAACCGCGAAAATGCAGTCCAACCCTCAACCATAGGGTTGCGGGATGGCTACGCTTTCAAGCAACGTTCGACGGCGGTTCTTGTTCCGTCATGTCCCCGCCTTTCGTTCGGATGAGTAGAGCCCCGCATATCGGCACC
Organism: Rhodopila sp.; assembly: GCA_035640755.1. Classification (GTDB taxonomy): domain Bacteria; phylum Pseudomonadota; class Alphaproteobacteria; order Acetobacterales; family Acetobacteraceae; genus Rhodopila. Next base: position 106 of record DASQVN010000416.1, on the reverse strand, counting down.
GGCCAACCGGAATATGAAGCCAGGCGGATCTTCTGATCGTATACGTTTCTATATGAAAACTACTCCCGGATCAGCCGTGCCGCGAAGAACCCATCCATCCCGCCCC
>DASQVN010000415.1:0-4084 GCA_035640755.1 Rhodopila sp. | reverse complement strand
GAGACCGGCCGGCCGGTCTGGTTCCTGCTGACGGACCGGCCGACCGACAAGGTGCGCTGGAAGCGGCTGATGGAGGGCGTACACAGGGCGCGGGCCGAGGGTGCGGCGGTCACCGCGCAGGTCGCCGGCCGGCCGGTCGGCGTGATGCTGGGCATTGATACGGCGTTGAATCCGTTTTCGATTCGGCCGAGCTATCAGGCGCTGTTGAAGCTGCCAGTGGCGGAGCGGATCAGGCGGATGCAGAACCCGGCATTCCGGGCGCAGGTGCTGTCGGAAGCGCCCTCACCCGAGCTGCTGAGCCGGCTGTCGCAGTTCCGCCAGCATATCACCGCGCGGTGGAACCGCATGTTCCCGATGGGCGATCCGCCGAACTACGAGCCCGAGGAGAAGGACAGCATCGCGGCGATGGCCGCGCGGTCGAACCGCACGCCGGATGAGGTCGCATACGACTATCTGGCGCAGGGGGCGGACCGGTTCCTGTTCTTCCCGGTCGTCGGCTACAACGAGGACAATCTGGACATCATCCACACCATGCTGACGGATGATGCGACGATCCTGGGTCTGTCGGACGGCGGGGCGCACTGCTCCTCGATCGTCGATGCCAGTGTGCCGAGCTGGATGCTGATGCACTGGGGGCGGGACCGCACGCGCGGGCCGAAGCTGTCGATCGAGCTGTTGGTCAAGCGGCAGACCAGTGAGACGGCGGATTTCTTTGGCTTCCGTGACCGGGGCCGGCTGGCGGCCGGGAAGAAGGCGGACGTCAACGTGATTGATTTCGAGGCGTTACGGCTGCACGTGCCGGAGGTGCGCTATGACCTGCCGATGCAGGGCCGGCGGCTGGTGCAGCGCGTGGACGGCTATCGGCACACATTCGTGTCTGGCGTCCCGACGTTCGAGAATGGTTTCTATACCGGCGCGAGGCCGGGCCGGCTGGTGCGCGCCTCGGCCGCCTGAGCTGGGCGGGTACGCGGCGGCGCCTGCGGTATGGTGCGCTCGCCGGCCGATCGAGCGTGCCGTCATGCGGCCTCGCGGGAGGTCCGCGGGTCGCCCGCGGCAACTCCGTGTTTGAGCGCGCGATCCACGTTTTCCGACGGGGCCGCCTCAAATGACCAAGCGCTAACAGGAAGGGACCAATATGGAAAAGCGTAGGCTGGGTCAGTCCTCCCTGGACGTGCCGCCGATCACGGTCGGCTGCAATGTGTTCGGCTGGACGGTTGATGAGAAGACGTCGTTCGAACTGCTGGATGCCTGGCTGGACGCGGGCTTCAACTTTCTTGATACGGCTGATGTGTATTCCCGCTGGCACCCCGGGAACAGCGGCGGCGAGTCGGAGACGATCATCGGCAAGTGGATGAAGGCGCGCGGCAACCGCGACAGGATCATCCTCGCCACCAAGCTGGGCATCGAGATGGGACCGGGAAAGAAGGGGCTGTCGCGGGCGTATATGCAGCAGGCGGTGGAGGATTCGCTGCGCCGGCTGCAGACGGACTACATCGACCTATACCAATCGCACCGCGACGACCCGGACACGCCGATCGAGGAGACGCTGTCCGCCTATGCCGACCTGATCAAGCAGGGCAAGGTGCGGGAGATCGGGGCGTCGAACTTCTCGGCCGAGCGGCTGGCGGCGTCGCTGCGGATCAGCACGGAGGAGGGGCTGCCACGGTATCAGAGCCTGCAGCCGCTGTACAACCTGGTGGAACGCACGGAGTTCGAGGGGCCGCTGGAAGCGTTGTGCCTGAAAGAGAAGCTCGGCGTAATCGGCTTCTACTCACTCGCCAGCGGGTTCCTGACGGGGAAGTATCGGTCTCGTGCCGATACGGCAGGGCGTGCCCGCGGGTCGCGTGTGGAGAAATACCTGAACGAGTATGGGTTCGGCGTACTTGCGGCGCTGGATGAGGTCGCCAGGCGCTACGAGGCCAAGCCTGGCCAGATCGCGATTGCCTGGCTGATCGCGCGGCCGAGTGTGACGGCGCCGATCGCCAGCGCGACGAACCAGGAGCAGGTGGCGGAGCTGGTGGAGGCGGCGGAGATCGAGCTGGACGCGGACTCGATCGCGAAGATCGATGCGGCGAGCAAGCCGCGGTAGGTGCGTGCGACTGGGCACACATCGAGCGGCAGATGCGCATTTATGCATGTCAGCCTAAGCACATTGGGCTTAGCCATGGTGAGGCGATGTGCATCGTATGTGCCGATTATCGTCTGCACGAGCGCATGTCTGATTGGTTTGGTGCTTGTGGGGTGTGGTTGTTGTGTGCATATAATGTGGGATGAGCAGTGTTGATGTGCTGACCGCGACCGACATCGAGGCCATGGCCTGGAAAGCGGGGCTTTCCATGGCCGAGGTGTGCCGGCGCGCCGGTATTGCACAATCGACGTTCACGCGCTGGAAGGCTGGGAAGACCGAGCCGACGCTGGATGCGTACCGGCGGTTATACCAGGCGGTGAAACCGGACGCTCAGGCCCAGCCTTCGGCTGCAGCGGCAGACGAGTATGGCTTTCCTGAGCGTCCGGCTCCGCAACTTCTGGGGGTGCATGAGCCTGTGGTGCCTTTTCAGTTTGGCCGTGACGACGGCACGTCCGCCAAGGCGGGCAAAGCGGATGCGGAAGCGGCGGAGGCTGCGGAAATCCTTGCGCGGATCCATCGCGAGCTCGCCGTCGAGGAAGCGCGGGCGGATCGGCTGCTGCGGCTGTATAACCGCTGATCCCTGTGGCGCTGAATTTTCTCTCGTTCCTGGACGGGGCGCGGGCGATCGACCGCCTGTTCCAGCTTGAGCGGAAGCAAGGAACCATCCTCGAGGCCCAGGCGGCTGAAATCCAGGCGTTGAAGGACCGCCTGATGGCGCTGGAACAGCATGTCAGGGCGCGGGAGGAGATTGTCATCGCCGAAGCGAAGGGGGCGGCAGCGGCCACGGGGTCGGCGGTCGCGGCGCAGCACCTGTCCGAGATCGCACGCCGGCTTGGCGGGCTGGAGGAACGGGTCCGCCTGAACGGAATCGCCCCACTGGCCGGGCCGGAACGCCCATAGACACACGAAGATCAAGACACACGAAGATCATCTTGGCCAAACCCACATCCCGCTTTGTCTGCCAGTCCTGCGGCGCGGTGACGCCCAAATGGGCCGGGCGGTGCGAGACCTGCGGCGAATGGAACACCATCGCCGAGGAAACCATCACGCCGCGTCCCGGCGCGGCGGCCAAAGCACCGGCCGGCCGGTCCCTCGCATTCGTCGGGCTGGGCGGCAGCGCCGAACCGCCGCCGCGCGCCGCGGTCGGCATTGAAGAGCTTGACCGCGTGTTGGGCGGCGGGCTGGTGCCGGCCTCGGCCGTGCTGGTCGGCGGCGATCCGGGGATCGGCAAATCGACACTGCTGCTGCAGGCGGCGGCGCGGCTCGCCCGCTCCGGCCGGCGGGTGATGTATATCTCGGGCGAGGAATCGGTGGACCAGATCCGGCTGCGGGCGCGGCGGCTGGGTGTGGCGGAGTCGCCGATCGAACTGGCGTCGGCCATCAATGTGCGGGATATCGCGGCGAGCCTGGAGCAGGCCGAGGATACGACATTGGTCGTCATCGACTCGATCCAGACCATGTGGATGGATTCCATCGAGAGCGCGCCCGGGACCGTGGGGCAGGTGCGTGCCTGCTCGTTCGAGCTGATACGTCTGGCTAAGGCGGGCCGGTTCGCGCTGGTGCTGGTCGGACATGTCACCAAGGACGGCGCGCTGGCCGGGCCGCGGGTGCTGGAGCATATGGTCGATGCGGTGCTGTATTTTGAAGGCGACCGCGGGCACCAGTTCCGCATCCTGCGCGCGGTGAAGAACCGGTTTGGTGCGACGGATGAGATCGGCGTGTTCGAGATGACCGATGCCGGGCTGGCCGAGGTGGCGAATCCCTCGGCGCTGTTCCTGGCGGAGCGCCGCGGCAACATCGCCGGCAGCGCGGTGTTCGCCGGGCTGGAGGGCACGCGGCCGGTACTGGTGGAGGTGCAGGCGCTACTGGCGCCGAATCCCGGCGGCTCCCCTCGCCGCTCGGTCATCGGCTGGGACAGCGGACGGCTGTCGATGCTGCTGGCGGTGCTGGAGACCC
>DASQVN010000414.1:0-5439 GCA_035640755.1 Rhodopila sp. | reverse complement strand
CTCGGGCTCCTGCTGCTCGGCGCTGTGTTCAACAACACACCCATCGAGCTTCGGTATCTTTCATTCAGCCTGCCGTTCGTGGCGCTGCTGCTCGCCGCACAGGGGCTTTCACGGCCGCTGTGCGTCATGCTGCTGGTGCAGGCAGCGGGGGTCGTCGGGCTGCTGATGGCGCCCGCCACCATGCAGCCGGCGCGGGCAGCGGCACGTGCGGCGGCAGCCGTTGCGGACGGCGGCGGCGTCGTGCTGCCGATCGGCAATGACGGGGTTGGCATCGTCGGCGCCTTCGGCATCGAGGCGCCGCCCGCCCTGCCTTTGCTGCTGGCGCACCCGTCTGATACGCCGGAGACCCTGCTGGCGCGCATCGGCCTGGTACACCGTGTCGTGCTCGTGCTGCTGGCGCAGGATCGGGACAGCACTGCGACCGTCCCCATCCTGCACACCGCCTTTGCCGCGCCCGAATGGCGTTGCACCGCAGCCCGGGCCGACGTTGAGGTATGTGAGCGAACCGCAGAGCGCCTGGTCAGCGCGTCTCGATCGGTTCATGCCGACTGAGGCGGCCGCTATAGCGCGATCCGCTTCCAGGGTGACCCATTCAGCGGAGCGGATCGCGCTATAGCCTATTGCTTGAGCGCGTGATGCACGGTTGCTGACGGTTCCGCCTCAACCGGCCACGCGCATCGGCTTCAGCGCCTCGGCCCAGCGGTAAAGTTCATCCAGCATGGTCCGGCCGGACGTCACGTGGACGTCCTGCGGCTTGAACTGCCGGTTCTCGTCCAGGTGCTGAGCGGCCATCTGGATCATCACCGCCTCGACCAGCGGCACCATCTTCAGCGTGTTGAACGTCTGCTTGGTGATCTGCACCGCCCTGACGCCGCCCGCGGCGCCGCCGTAGCTGACAAAGCCGGCCGGCTTGTAGTTCCACTCCTTATAGACATAGTCGAGCGCGTTCAGCAGGGCGGGCGTCGGGCTGGAATTGTATTCCGGCGTGACAAACACGTACGCATCCGCCGCCGCCACGCTGACAGCCCAGCGCTTCGTGTGCTCATGCTCGTACTGCTGCAGGTTCGGGTGCCGCGGCTCATCGTAGACGGGCAGGTTGAACGCGGCGATGTCCACGAGGTGCGCGTCAAACCGGCCATGCTCGACCGCGAGGCCGTGGAACCAGCGCGCGATGGTCTCACCGACGCGGCCGGGGCGGGTGCTGCTGATGATAACATGAAGCCTGAGTGCCAAGGCTGGTCTCCTGGGCTGGATAGGGACAACGGCTCGGGCACAAACGCGTAGCGCGTCCGCACCGCAGCCTGACCGGGAGTATATGGCGGCTGCGGGCAGGGCAAAGGGACGGTCCGGACACGTCACCGGCACTTCCGGGTGGGATCTCCTGCCCGGTTCCGGAAAGTCCTGCCTCAGGTGTACTGGAAAGCGGGATCGTTGAGGTCGATCTTCGGGAACTCGTCCTTCTCGTTCCAATAATCCTGCGTGTGCTGCCACTCTCGCTTGTCGCCGCGCTTCGGCAGCAGATGGATGCCGCGCAGGATGTAGCCCGGGTTGAAGTTCTCGGGGTCGATCCAGGGCAGGATCGGCATGTCCTTGTCCTCGGGCCGCAGGGTCGGGACCACGCGCTTCGCACCGATCTGCTTCATGTGGTTCAGCAGGCGGCAGACGAAATCGCCCACCAGGTCGGCGCGTAGGGTCCAGCTTGCGCGGAAATACCCGAACACCCAGGCCAGGTTGGGCACGCCAGTGAACATCATGCCGCGATAGGTTACCGTCTCGGACCAGGCCAGCGCCTTGCCGTCGATTGTGAACGGGATGTCGCCCATCACCGACAGATGGAAGCCGGTCGCCGTGACGATGACATCAGCCTCCAGATGCCTGCCGGAGCGGAGCTGGATGCCCGCCTCATCGAACCGCTCGATATGATCGGTGACGACCGAGGCATGGCCCTCCCGGATGCCCTGAAACAGGTCGCCGTTCGGGATGAAGGCGATGCGCTGGCGCCAGGGGCGGTAGCTCGGGGTGAAATGGGTGTCGATGTCGTAGTCTTCACCCAGGTAGGCGCGGACGGCGCCCAGCAGGTCCATCTTGACGCCGTCCGGGTCCTCGAACGTGCGTTTCACGAAGGCGGCCTGGTCGTGCAGGATCTTGCGGCGGACGATCTCGTGGATCCAGGTCTCGTCGATCTGCAGCTTGCGCAGCTCCTCGGCCAGCTCGATCACATTGCGGCCGGTGTTGAACCAGGTGGGGCTGCGCTGCAGCATGGTGACATGCGCGCACTTGCCGGCGATGGCCGGCACCAGCGTGGCGGCCGTGGCGCCGGAGCCGATGACGACGACCCTTTTGCCGGTCAGGTCGAGATCCTCGGGCCAGGTCTGCGGATGCACGATCAGGCCCTTGAACTTGTCCATGTCAGGCCAGTCGGGCGTGTAGCCCTGCTCGTGCTTGTAGTAGCCCTGGCACATCCATAGGAAGCCGGTGGTAAAGCGCACAGTCTGGTTCCTGTCGGTGCGGACGGCTTCCAGCGTCCAGAAGTTGGTTTCGCTCGACCAGCTCGCGCTGATGACCTTGTGGTGATAACGGATGTGGCGGCCGATATCGTTGTCGGCGATCACCTCACCCATGTATTTCAGGATTTCCTCGGCGGTGGCGATCGGCGCGCTGGTCCACGGCTTGAAGCGGTATCCGAAGGTGTGCAGGTCGCTGTCCGAGCGGATGCCGGGGTAGCGGTGCGTCCACCAGGTGCCGCCGAAATGGTCCTGGCTCTCCAGGATGGCATAGGTGGTGCCGGGGCACTGTGTCGTCAGGTGATAGGCGCCGCCGATGCCGGAAATCCCGGCTCCGACGATCAGGACGTCAAAATGCTCGACCGCGCCCGTGGCGGGCCGTTCAAGCGTCGTCGCGACATCGTTCATGCGTGTGGTTCCCGCTGTAGGGGCTACTGATCGGTAGCCTGAGAACCATGCCCTTGGTCGGCCGTCAATGGACATTCCAATGCGGCTCACGGGCCTGCGTGCATTGTTGTTCAGCGATGCGCCAGCGTGATACTGCTGTTGCAATACAACAAGACAAGGGAGGGCTGGCCATGGCTGTGCAGGCATTGGGCTATCTGGCCGTTGGAAGCAGCAAGACGGACGACTGGACGGGGTTCGCCACCGGCCGCTTGGGGATGCAGGCGGTCGATCGCGGCGGCGCGATGCGCGCCTTCCGCATGGATGACCGCAAGCAGCGCCTGATCATCGACGGCGCCCTGCCCGAACATGAGCGCATCTTCGGCTGGGAGGTCGAGGATGCCGCGGCGCTGGACGCGCTTGGCAGCCGCCTGGACAACGCAGGTATCGCGGTCATGCGCGAACCGGCAACGGTGGCAGACCAGCGCTGTGCCGCCGAGGTGATCTCCTTTACCGATCCGGCCGGCAACCGGCTGGAAGCGTTCCATGGCGGGCAGGTTGCCACCGACCCGTTCCGGCCGGGGCGGGATATCGCCGGGTTCCGTGCCGGGCCCCTGGGCATGGGGCACGCGCTGATGGTGGTGCCCGATATCGACGCCGCCCTGTCTTTCTACCGCGACCTGCTCGGCTTCCGGATCAGCGACTACATCCGCGGGCCGGTCACCGCTTATTTCATGCACGTCAACCCGCGTCACCACAGCCTGGCCATCGCCCAGGGTCCGGGCCGAGCGATGCATCACCTGATGATGGAGCTGTATTCGTTCGATGATGTCGGGCAGGGCTACGACCTCGCGCAGACCGAACCGGACCGGATCGCCGTGAAGCTCGGCCGGCACCCGAATGACCTGATGACGTCGTTCTACATGCGCACGCCGTCGGACTTCCTGGTCGAGTATGGCTGGGGCGGACTGGAGGTTGACGACGCCACCTGGCAGCCGGTCGAGATGACGAGTGTCGGCAGTTTCTGGGGGCATCAGGGCCTGTTCGAGTCGATCGGCGGCCCGCCTGGCGATGCGGCGCCTCCGCCCATGCCAACGCAGACGGTCAGGCGGGCGCCGCTGCAGGTGATCGACGGCAACTATCAGCGCATGAGAGGCGTCTGCCCGTGGTGGGACGCCCACGCCGGGCGGCAAGCAATATAGCTCCAGCGACTTGCTCTAAATCGTTCCCGCCGCGGCGCCTTGGGCGAAGCCGCGCAGGCGCGTAGCGATGATCTCACCCACCGCCTGCACCGCCGCGCGCCGCGGGAAGCGCGCGCGCCAGGCAATGCGTATCGTACGCTCCGCCCGCGCCGCTAGCGGCCGCAGCACGAGCCCCGCATCCTGCGCCACCCCGGCCGCGAGCCCTGGGATCAACGTCGTGCCGTAGCCGGCGGCCACCATATTGAGCAGCGTCGAGAGGCTCGACGCACGCAACCGGCCGCCTAGCGCCTCCTCACCGCCGCACGCTTCCAGCGTCTGGTCGCGCAGGCAATGCCCGTCCGCCAGCACCAGGATATCGTCCGCGAGGTCCGTTTCCGCCACCATCTCGCGCGCGGCAAGCGGATGCTCGGGCGGCAGCGCAGCCAGGAACGGCTCGACGAACAGCGGCTGGCTGGCGAGGTCCGGTTCATCCACCTCGGTCGCCAGTAGGACGGCGTCCAGCTCATGCCCGTGCAGCCGGTCGATCAGCGCCGTGGTCACGTCCTCCCACGGCTCTACTTCGAGCTTGGGCAGTGCCTCGCGCAGCGGCGCGAAGACAAGCGGCAGCAGATAGGGCGCCAGCGTCGGGATGATGCCGAGCCGGAAGCGCCCGGCCAGCGGGTCACGCAGGTTATGCGCCACGGCAATGATCGAATCCGCCTCCACCAGGGCGGCGCGGACATGGCCGATCAGACGCTCGCAGGCGACGGTCGGCGCCACCGTCTTGCTGGTGCGCTCGAAGAGCGCAATGCCGAGCAGTTCCTCGATCTTGCGGACCTGGACGGAAAGCGTCGGCTGGCTGATCCCGCAGGCTTCGGCGGCGCGGCCGAAATGCCTGTGCTCGGCCACGGCCAGCAGGTAGCGGAGGTCGCGGAGGTTGAAGTTCATCTGATCAGACCGCCACTATGATAGCCTGCACCTATCGTCGCGATTGAGGTTGGTGCCTTGCCTCTATCATCGGGATGCCGCTAGCGTCGCGCAAGATCAATCAACTGCCCGAGGGAGGGGTAAAGGCAGGAACGAACACCTGACCACGACCGCCGGCGCGCCTGTCGCCGACAACCGGTTCCAGAACGGCCGCGGTCTTCACTCACGGACCAGGCCAATCACCAGCCAAGATCGGAGCGAAACATGGACGAAAATGTTGTGGAGAGCGCGGGCAAGTGCCCGGTCGTGCACACGGCCAGGGGCAAGAGCCTTCGCGAGTGGTGGCCGAACCAGTTGAACCTGCAACTCCTTCACCAGCACTCGACACTGTCCAATCCGATGGGCGAGGCGTTCGACTACGCCAAGGAGTTCAAGAGCCTCGA
>DASQVN010000413.1:0-2763 GCA_035640755.1 Rhodopila sp. | reverse complement strand
TCCGCCGCCACCGCTGCGCGGTGGCGGACAGCCGTGCCTGAAGTAATGGGTGCGGCTTTACATATTGCACTATTCTTGAATTTCGATACAGCCTCGCCTGTCATAAGTGGGCATCATCGAGTCAGCGGGTCGCCAGCGAAGCGAATTCTGCTAGAATAGCTGCGCCGCCCACGGACGGCTGTGCGTCTCGGTAACAAACAGGGAGGCTACCGATGTCGATCAGGCCAGATCCAACCTTCCATGCATCGCCAAAGCTCGCAATGGAAGCGGCACCCGAGAACTTCGCCTATACTTTGCTGCTCAGCCCGGATTCTGCCAAGCCGGACGCGCTCGCAGTCATTGATGTAAAGCGCGGGTCGCCTACATTTAGCCGGATCGTCCATACGGTGACGATGCCCTCCAAAGGCGATGAGTTCCATCATTTCGGCTGGAACGCCTGCTCGTCGGCATTGTCGCCGCTCACCGGCCATGCGTTCCTCGAGCGGCGCTACCTGATCATCCCCGGGCTCCGCTCGTCGCGCATATATGTCGTGGATACCAAGCCCGATCCGACCAAGGCGGCAATTTGCAAGATCATCGAGCCCGAGGAGGTGTTCAAAAAGACCGGCTACTCGCGGCCCCACACGGTCCATTGCGGGCCGGAAGGCATCTATGTCAGCACCCTAGGCGGCAGCGGCAAGGATGGCACCGACGGCCCACCAGGCATCTTCATCATGGACTGCGAAACGTTCGACATCTTGGGCCGCTGGGAAATCGACCGTGGACCCCAGAGCCTGCACTACGACTTTTGGTGGAACCTGCCGCGCGACTACATGGTGACAAGCGAGTGGGCCTTGCCGCCGCAGTTCGAGGGTGGGATCGTGCCGGACGATTTGCTTGCCAACAAGTATGGTCATCGGATCCACTTCTGGGATCTCCGGGCCCGGCGCAACGTCCAGACGATCGATCTTGGCGCTAACCACCAGATGGCGCTGGAGGTGCGGCCGGCGCACGATCCCGTTCGGGAATACGGATTTCTGGGCGTTGTTGTCGACACGACGAACCTGGAAGGCTCGATCTGGACCTGGTGGCGCGAAGGCGGCAAGTTCCACATCGAGAAGGCAGCGACCATTCCGCCCGAACCGGCATCCAAGGACCAGCTTCCACCGCTCCTGCAAGGGTTTGAGGCCGTTCCGCCGCTGGTGACCGACATCGATCTCTCGATGGATGATCGATTTCTCTATGTCGCCTGCTGGGGAACCGGCGAGATGCGTCAATACGACGTCACCGATCCGAGGAAGCCGAAGCTTGCGGGCTCGATCCATGTCGGCGGCATTGCTCGGCGCACGCCGCACCCAAGCGGCAAGGTGTATGCTGGTGGTCCGCAGATGGTCGAGATCAGCCGCGACGGCCAGCGGGTCTATTGGACTAACTCGCTCTACTCGACGTGGGACGACCAGTTCTATCCCGATGGAGTGCCGGGCGCTGAGGTCATGGCCAATGCAAGTCCGAGCGGCGGCCTCGAGCTGGCGAAAGACTACTGGGTGAGTTTCCCTGACGGATACCGAGCGCATCAGATCAGGCTCGAGGGCGGCGACTGCTCGACGGATTCGTTTTGCTATCCGTCGGTTTGACCTGGATCGGAACGGACCGGACTGACCTGACCTGGACGCCTGCCGCACTTTGGCTCGCTGTCGTCGCGAGTGGCCTCTATCACGGCGTGAACCCCGGGATGGGATGGCCGCTCGCCGTTTCAACCGCGCTGATGGAACGGAGTTCGCGCGCCCTTGTCGCAGCACTTTGGCCGCTAACGGTCGGCCATCTGCTGGCGATGCTCCTGGTGATCCTTCCCTTCACTCTGCTGGTCGTCGTTGTCCAATGGCAGCAACAGATCCAGATCGGTGCCAGTCTTCTGGTCATCGGGTTCGGCATCTTCCGGCTTGCTAACCGACGCCATCCACGGGCGCTGGCTCGAATTCGTCCGACGCAACTAGGGCTCTGGTCCTTTGCCGTGGCGATCGCGCATGGCGCGGGATTGATGCTGGTGCCAATCTATCTCGGTCTCTGCCGCGCCGCCGACCGCGACAGCGCTCACGCGGCAGCCAGCGCCCTAATCAACGCCAATCTCGGCATGGCCGTCCTCGTCTCCGTCGTCCACTCTGTCACAATGATCGCGGCGGGCGGCGGCTTAGCGTGGCTGGTCTACCGCTACCTGGGCCTCAAGTTCGTGTCGCGCAGCTGGTTCAATCTGGATGCGATATGGGCATTCAGCCTCATATTGGTCGGCGCTCTCTCGCTCGCGATCAGCTTGGCGGTCCGGCACTGAGGCGCGTCGGATCCATTCACCGTAAGCCTGCCCGTCGCTGAGTGGGTCGTTTTCGCCGGGCGCAAATCCGGCGCCAGCAGGACTGAGCTGGTCCCCGAAATTCGGTTCTCCCGCACTCTGCGTGGATCATGCTGCCAAAAGAACGCGTCGGCGTAGCAAGTCAAAGCTGGCATGGCCGAACATCTGGCGTTTGATCAGCTTGAGACGATTGACCTGGCCTTCCGTTTGTCCATTGCTCCAGGGGGTGGTGAGAGCGGCGCTGATTGCGCCGCTGTCTCCTTCCAGCCCGGCGGCAAACGTTTCCATAGCCGGGACACTAGATGCACGGGCCTCAGTAAGCCAGGTCTTCAACTCAGCCTGGGCCGCCTGGGGGACTGCTTGATTGCTGGCGTTGCAGCCGCGCACGAGAGCGGTGAATTGGCGCGCCAGTTTGGCGACGGTGGCGGTCTCCGGGTCTT
>DASQVN010000412.1:0-4325 GCA_035640755.1 Rhodopila sp. | reverse complement strand
GACCACTTCTACGGGGGCAGGTCAAAGCAACAGAGGAAGCCCGATGCTACCGGTCCGCGTTGGAATTGTATCCCAATCCGACTCCGTCAAGCTCGTCGATGTGGTGAGGGTCGTGAACGCGCTGAACGTGCAGGCGTCGCGCGACCTGGCACCGATCTGGGGCTGCTCCGCCATGGTCTCCGCGATCGCCAGCCCGGACGCGATGGAGCCCGGCGTCTGGCCGGTCTACATCGTCGACGAGATGCCGAACGGCATGGGCGGGGTGCATCAGACCGATCACAACCAGCCCTATGCGATGGTACTTTCAGGTGAAACCTGGTCGCTCGCCGCCAGCCACGAATGCCTGGAGATGCTGGTCGACCCCAGCGGCAACCGGCTGGTGCCGTCGAACGCGGTGGGCATCGTGGACAACGAGGTCTGCGATGTCCCCGGCAAGTTCGAATACCTTCTGGAGGTCGCCGATCCGTCCGAGGACGAGTCCTGCGCCTATCTGATCGACGACGTGCTGGTATCGGACTTCTATACGCCGCGCTATTTCGATCCGACACCCGCGGTCGGCGTCCGCTACAGTTTCACCGGCCGGCTGCAACGTCCGCGGCAGGTGCTGCCCAACGGGTACCTCAGTTGGTTCAATGCCGCGTTGGGGCGCATGCAGCAGGTACGCGCCTTTGGTGCGCCGGTAATCGTCGATCTGCCACCTGGCCGGCCCGGCCCAGGCTCGATTACCAACGGCATGTCGCTGCGCGGCTTCATCGACCGCCACACCAAGCCGCCGATGACGCTGTCGCGCCTGCCCCGGCGCGGGGCAGCGGTGCGTCACCGCGACAGCCGCGCGGAGGCGCTGGATGAGATGGTGCGCGCGCGGGGCGGCATGTTCGCCGCGGCGGCCACGGCTGCGTTGGCCGCGCACGCTTCCGCCGCGGTGGACCCTAACGCCGTGCTGGCGCGGCACCTGGACGCGTTCAGACGACCCGGCGTGATCTCGGTGCGGCCGGGTCGGCAGATCGTCGCGGGCCAGGTCACCATGCACCCGGCGATCGTCGTCACTGTGCGGCCCGACCAGGCGCAGGTGCTCGCCGCCGCGCTGCCGCACAACCTGGAGGGCGTGCCGGTGGATATCCGCCCCGCCGGCGTCATGAAGCAGATGATGGCCGACCAGCCCTTCCGCTTCGTCGCCCTCGGTTCGGTGCGCCACGAACTGCGCGAGCCGGTCTTTCCCGACGAGGTGTTCTTCGACGCCAACGGCCAGCCGCTGCCCGCGTCGCCAGCTGCCGACGCCCTGGCCGCCGGCCACCCGAAGAAGCCGCATGTCGATTACACGCCGGCCGCAGGCGTGACGCTGGACGAGGTCACCGAAAACGTCACCCTGATCCTGCATATCAGCCCAGATGCCGGCTGGGCGCAGCTCTCGGACTTCCTGGGCGGCGTGCAGAGTGAGCTCGTGGTGGGGATGTACGACTTCACCTCGGCCCATATCCTGCAGGCGGTGGAGACCGACCTCGCCGGCAAGCAACTGACGCTGACGCTGGACCGCCCGGCGAAGAACCCGTCCGCCGACCAGACCGATGAGGAGACGCGTCAATCGCTGGAGGAGAAGCTGAGGCAGGGCTTCCAGGCGGCCTGGGCGCTGACCAATGCCGACCGGCTGGCGCCGGTATGGATCTTCCCCAACGCCTACCACATCAAGGTCGCGGTGCGCGAGGATGGCACCTTCTGGCTTTCCAGCGGCAACTGGAACAACAGCAATCAGCCGGAGATTGATCTGTCGGACACGAAGGCGGCTCGGGCGATCGCGGCGAAGCATGACCGGGATTGGCACGTGATCGCCAGCGGCGGCAGTCTGGGCAGCGTGTTCCGTGCCTTCCTGCAGCACGACTTCGAGGTGGCGCACAATACGGAGGAGGGCGCCGCGCCAGTGGACGCCACTGGCTTCGCGGTGCCGCCGCCGCACCAGCAGGAGGTGCCGCCCGAGGTGCTCGCCGCTGGCCGCCTACCGCGGCAGTTCTTCCAGCCGAAGACCATCTCCGGCCGCATCCGCATCCAGCCGTTGCTGACACCGGACAACTATCAGCCGCACGTGCTGAAGCTGGTGCAGTCGGCGGCCGAGAAGTTCTACATGCAAACCCAGTACATCCACCCCAGCGGGCGGCAGGGCGACGAGGGTCACGACGCGCTGATTACCGCCGTTGCCGATCTACTGAAAAAGGGCGTGGATGTGCGGCTGATCTGCAGCGAATTCGAGAACGCGGACTGGGTGGAGAAGGTGGCGGACGCGGGCATCGACCCGTCGGTGCTGCGCATTCAGCCGAAGGTGCATAACAAGGGCATCGTGGTGGACGGCAAGGTGGCCATGATTAGCAGCCAGAACTGGTCGGCCGACGGCACGCTGCGGAACCGCGACGCCGGGCTGATCATCTGGGACGAGCGGGCGGCAGCCTATTTCGAGGCGATCTTCCTGCACGACTGGGATCACTTGGCCTCCGCCAGCCACGGATAGGCGGCCCCCGAATCAGTCGCCCGAGCTGTTCATGGGGGCAAGTTCACCAGTTTATCACGCACTTTATGCAAGTGGCTGCTGTCGAGCAATCACCGTCATGGTTGAAGCGAGCCAAAGGGAGAACAAACAATGGCCCCACTGAATGCAGTGTCAGGTGAAACCGTCTAAAATCTGGGGGTGTGCATTCCGGCCCCGTGGCGGCGGATAATCATCTGCTTCATGGCAAGTGCCGCGCGCCCACATTTTCCGTAACGCATTCTTGTAACTCGGAAGGGCGCACGATCCGGGCGCGGCGCTCGCCGCCTTTTTGGCAACGCGTGATCAGAATTCCGCGAATGCCGGATAACGTTCACTTATAGCAAGTGACCTGGTGCGGATGGGGGTCAGTCACCGCAGCGAGGTGCATGTTCCCCCAGGGGCGATCACACGATCTCATCGCGCTGGGCATCGGTCTTATGCCGATGTCCCTTAGATACTTTCACGATGAAAGGGACTATCCATCCCACCGAAAGCCGGACATCCCGCCCGACTGGATGGATGGAGAGACCGATGAAATACCTGATCCGCGTGGCGTTTGCCGCCCTCAGCCTGGGCACAATCGCGCCCGTGGCGAACGCCGCTACGTTCGGACTGCCGCAATCGAGCCTGTTCCAGCATCAGGGGCCGTATGACAACACGGGCAACGGGCCCCAGCAGACTGGCCTGGAAGGCGGCGGCGGCTAACCCGCTTCATAGCAGCGTAGCAGATACACAAAGGCCGGCTCAGCGCCGGCCTTTGTGTATCGGCCCCAAGCTGGCGAAGCGTGCGCGCAACGCGGCACTGCGAACCTATGTGGAGGAACGACTAGCCAGCGGCGTCATCGCCCCGGGCGGCGCTCCTGTTCCCGGCCCGGCGGTGTCCTGGAAGGGCCGCCCGCGTGAGGGGATGGGGGGTCAAATCCCTCGGGCTTTGGACCGCCCAACCGCACAGGGATCATTCAGAGATTTTTTTCGGTCCGCCCGAATGCAAACTTATTTTTCCCGCCTAGGAAAAACACGGCGCAACAATGGATCAATCCGGCCTCCGATATCATAGAGCCAGCGGATGTTTACGGATGCCGATTCAAAACGCGAGGCTATCATAACAATAACCCAAAGGCATTTCAGCGCGTCCGTCGGACGCCGTAGGTCTTCCTTGCCCCCACGCACATGACTTGCCCCCACGCACATGACAGGAGACCGCAATGCCTTCGCTGAAAATCCTCGCTTCTACCCTCGTCCTCGCCGCCGCGCTCGCGCCGCCGCTGGCGTTCGCCGAGACCCTCACCGGCTCCCCCGTCGTGGTCCTTGCGGACCACAGCATGAGCGCGAGCAAGCTCATTGGCATGAAAGTGTCCGCCGACAACGGCGAGATCCTTGGCACCGTCGTAGACGTCCTGGTGAAGGATACGACGTCCGAGCCGCGCGTCATTCTCTCGACCGGTGAGAAGCTGGTCGCTGTGCCGCTGAGCCATGTGAGGATCGACGGAACCAAGGCCATGATGCCTGGCACCACTCGCATGGCCATGGCCAGCATGCCTGCCTTCAGGTTCGATGGCTTGGCCGGTGGCGGCGGCTAATGGGTCAGCAGGCGGCCCCTGGGCGTCCGGACGGGCCGCAATCGCTTTGAATCCGGCTTCCATGCACAAACGGCATCGACTTGATGTCGGCGCCTTATGCAGACTGTGGCTATACTGTCCTTACCGGCGCATCGAGGACGTCAGATGAACGACAGTCAGCGACCTCTCTCGATCGAAGACGCCATCAGGCAGGCGCGCGACATGGACGCGCCGCTGAGCCAACGCCTGGC
>DASQVN010000411.1:0-9585 GCA_035640755.1 Rhodopila sp. | reverse complement strand
GCCGCTGACCGACCGCGCCCTTAGCACATTGGTCGGCACACCTCGACACATCACGGCGCCACACGTGTTCTGGCATGACGACGGCCAGCGGTACACAATCTTCGCCAACATCTTTGCGAGGATCGCCCGCCGCGCCGAAGTGCCGTTCCGATGCCACGATCTACGGCACCATTTCGCCTCGATGTTCCTACAGGCGACCGGCGATCTTGGTGCACTCCAGGCGATCCTGGGCCACAAAACCATCGCCATGACGATGCGCTACGCGCACATGATTACCGCGCACCTGCATTCGGCCATGGCAACATTCGACGCCAAAACCGGCACAGAGGCGGGCACAAAGAAGGCGGTATCCGCCAACCTGAACGGTGCCAGCCGAGTCTGAATGCCTAGAAAACGGGAGAATGGAGGGGGTTGGATTCGAACCAACGTAGGCGCACGCCAACGGATTTACAGTCCGTCCCCTTTAGCCACTCGGGCACCCCTCCGCACCGGAGGCCGCGAACTAAATCCAAACCCGCCCCCCTGTCAACGCGCACCTCATGTCTCACGCGCCTCATGCGGCGCCCGCAACCCCCTTGACCTCGCCGGCCTTTCCGCTCACCACTGCCATGACCGCCTCGCCGGCCAAGAACCGTGGTCAGGGACGACGCCCATCCTCCACTCCAACCGCCCCAGCCGGATGCGCCCGCACCTCCCTGACGATCACCCCCCTGGCCACCATCCCGCCTGGCTGCCAAGTTTTCTCGGCCTGTTCATCGCCGTCGGCCCCGCCGCGACCGACATGTACCTGCCGGCCTTCCCGGCCGTCGAGGCCTCCTTCGGCACCGAGCCCGGCACCGCCCAACTCACGCTGGCCACCTGGTTCGCTGGCCTCGCCGTCGGCCAGATCACCCAGGGCACGCTGTCCGACCGCTTCGGCCGCCGCCGTCCGCTGATCGCCGGCTTCATCGTCTTCACCCTGTGCAGCATCGGCTGCGCCCTCGCCCCCTCGCTGACCGCGCTGGCCATCTTCCGCGCCGTCGCCGCCTTCGGCGCCTCGGCCGGCATGGTGATCTCGCGCGCCGTGGTCCGCGACCTCGCCGAGGGCCAGGCCGCCGCCATCATGATGTCGCGACTGGTACTGGTCATGGGCGTCGCCCCCGTGCTTGCGCCCACCCTGGGCGGCGCCATCCTCGCCTTCGCCCATTGGCGCGTTATCTTCTGGGTGCTCAGCGCATACGGTGCCGCCTGCGTCGTCTCGGCCTGGCGCATCCTGCCGGAAACCCTGGCGGCCGAACGGCGGGTCCGCCTCAGCTTCGCCGGCCAGGCGGACCGCTACCTGCATATCATGCGCGAACGCGTGTTCCTTACCCACGCCATCATGGGCGGCTGCAGCACCTTCTGCATGTTCGCCTATCTCTCCGGCTGCTCCCCGGTGTTCGAGGACGGGTTCGGCCTCTCCCCCACCGGCTTCGCCCTGATCTTCGGCTTGTGCGCCGTTGCCCTGGTCATCTGCTCGCAGCTCAATGCCTATCTGCTGCCGCGGTTCGGGCTGAACCACATGCTGACCGTCATCGCCGGCATCTCCTTCGCGAGCACCCTGGTGCTGGTCGGCGTGGCATTCGCCGGCGTGCACAGCCTGGTCCTGGTCACCGTTCCGCTGGTGGTCGTCCTCGGCTGCCAGGGTTTCAACAACGCCAACGCCACGGCCGGCGCCCTGTCGCGCCACGCCGCCCACGCCGGCAGCGCCTCGGCGCTCATGGGCACGCTCCAGTTCAGCCTCGGTGCCCTGTCCGGCCTGCTGGTCGGCCTGGTCACCGACGGCACCCCGCGCGGCATGGCCGCCCTGATGTGCCTCGGCATGTTCGGCGCCGTCGTCGCCGACCGTTTCCGCCTGCACCCCGAAAGGCCGCACGCATGAGTCCGTTGGTCGGCATTCCCACCTGTGCCGCCACCCACAACGGCATGCCCTTCCACCGCACGCCGGCCCGCTACGCCGAGTCCGTCCTTGGTGGCGCCCACGCCGTCCCCCTGCTGATCCCGCCGCTGGGCGAGGCGATGCTGCCCATCCTCGACCACCTCGACGGCCTGCTGCTCCCCGGCAGCCCCAGCAACGTCCACCCGAGCCATTACGACGGCGGCGAGTCCGAAACGCCCGACGCGCACGACCCCGCGCGCGACGCCACCACCCTGCCGCTGATCCGCGCCGCCATCGCCCGCGGCATCCCGCTGCTCGCCATCTGCCGCGGCATACAGGAGCTGAACGTCGCCCTCGGCGGCACCCTGATCCAGCGCGTGCACCTCCACCCCAACCGCCACGACCACCGCGGCGGCCCCGGCGATCTGGAATCGCGCTACGGTCCCAAGCACCCCGTCGCCGTCACCGGCCGCCTCGCCCGGATCCTCGGCACCGACACCATCGTGGTGAACAGCGTGCACGGCCAGGCCATCGACCGCCTCGCCCCCGGCCTGGTGGCCGAGGCCACCGCCCCCGACGGCACCATCGAGGCCGTCGCCATGCCCGCCGCCCCCGGCTGGCTGCTGGGCGTGCAATGGCACCCCGAGTGGAACCACGCCGCCAACCCCCACAGCATTGCCATCTTCACCGCTTTCGGTGCAGCCTGCCGGCAGGCGCGCGATCGCCCGAGGCCGGCGGGTCGGAGGGCGTGAATCGCGCTCTCGAACCAGAACGCGGTCGCCCGAGGCCGGCGGGTCGGAAGGCGTGAATCGCACCCCCCTTTGAAGCCAACAGAAAGGCGGCATGACCCATGGAGCTGCAACTGGCGGGAAAGACCGTTCTCATCACCGGGGGATCGAAGGGCATCGGCAAGGCCACGGCCGAGGTCCTGGCCGAGGAAGGCTGCAACCTCATCCTCGTCGCCCGCGACCCGAACACGCTGGAGGAAACCGCCGCCGCCATCCGTTCCCACCGCCAGGTCAACGTGCGCACCATTCCCGCCGACCTCTCCAGCGACGCTGCCGTGCGCCGGGTCGCCGAGGAAGCCGGCCCGCTGGACATCCTCGTCAACAACGCCGGCGCCATCCCTCCTGGTGACCTGCAATCGGTCGATGACGCCAAATGGCGCCACGCCTGGGACCTGAAGGTGTTCGGCTACATCTCCTTCTGCCGCGTCATCTACGCCCAGATGAAGGCGCGCAGGGCTGGCGTGATCATCAACATCATCGGTGCCGCCGGCGAGAAGTTCCCCACCAACTACATCGCCGGTGCTGCCGGCAACGCCTCCCTGATGGCCTTCACCCGCGCCCTCGGCCGCGGCGCCCCCGCCGACGGCCTGCGCGTCGTCGCCATCAACCCGGGCCCGGTCGAGACCGACCGCCTGGTCATGCTGCGCCAGGCGGAGGCGCGGGAAAAATTCGGCGACCCCAACCGCTGGCGCGAGCTCACCGCCAACATGCCCTTCGGCCGAGCCGCCAGCCCGCGCGAAATCGGCAACGCCGTCGCCTTCCTGGCCAGCCCGGTGTCCGCCTACACCACCGGCACGGTCCTCACCATCGATGGCGGCGGTTGAACCAGAGGCGCTGGGGAAGGGGGGCGTATCCCAACCGCACTTTGCGCGTAGAACGCGATGTCAAACTACCGGCGGGAGCCCCAGACCGGCTCTTTGCAGAACCAGTAGGGCCCCTGAGGCCCACTGAAGTGGATAACAGGCATCCCATCGGTCGTCTGGGCGACCTCGTAGGAACCCCCCGGCCGGATCAGCCCGAAGGCTCTCGCCAGG
Source organism: Rhodopila sp. (assembly GCA_035640755.1). Lineage (GTDB taxonomy): Bacteria > Pseudomonadota > Alphaproteobacteria > Acetobacterales > Acetobacteraceae > Rhodopila. Next base: position 5,866 of record DASQVN010000411.1, on the reverse strand, counting down.
GTTTCGGACCTCGCCCTGTCGTCGGCCGTCGCTCTCGGCCGCGGATCTCTCCGCCGCCGATCCATCAGCACTTTCGACACACAATTCCTATTCACCCCGCGCATCCCGCCGGAGATCTTGAACCCGATCAGGGACGGCCTCCAGCTCAGCCTGCAGCGCGGGATCGTCAAACAACATGACGTAAAGCCATGGATTGTAGTGGCGCAGCAGACGCTTACCGAACACCTCAGGGCTCACCCCTAAGGCCCGCGCAAAGTCCGCATACCGCTCTGGACTGATGCTGGCACGTCCCAGCTCAACCGCGCTGATGTAGGTGTTGCGCACCCCCAGGATGCGCCCAAGCGCTTCCTGCGTCAGATCGCACTTCTCGCGCAGCTCTGAAGGGTATGTCCCGGCTTTTCTCCGCTCTTCATAGCCAATGTCCCGATTCGCGGCGCCGGGGGCCGGCTTGACACGTCCCAGGAAAGGCTTGGTTATCGCTGGCATTCTCAGTCCCCTTGGTCAGTGGGTGCTCAGTGAGCTGGTATGAGGTAAACTAGATTTATTCCACGATCAAACTAAAATGCGCCGCTTCCTGTTTCACGTGTCGTCAACTGCTTGCCTACCGAACAACACACCACTCAGATGGCACCCGTGCTCGGCAGCATTTTCGGATGACATGCCTGCATCGATTTTTCCCAGTGATGGTGGATATCGAGGGGTGTGCAGTCTCTGTCGCCGGAGCACGCGGGCCACACCAAGGGCGAAGTGAAAAATGATCCCCACTACCCTGGACAAGCCGCCAGCCAAGCATGGACCGGATGGCGCACTCAGACCTGCCCTGGAGATAGCCTGCCGTCGTGTGAGCCGGACGCCTCGGCCACAACACGTTCCGATTTCGCCCCGACTCGAAATGCACGCGAATCTCCGTACTCGCAGAGACCGCAAGGCAGCAGGCAGTCGCAATCCGCGCGAAGCTGCGATCGTCATTATACCATGTTATGAATCCGATATGAAGGCGGCAACTTCGCCGGACTTGGACCATGTGGATATGATGTTTCTGCGTCAGCCCAAAACAGCACACTCCAAAACAGCAAGACTGATGCTGCCATTCACCGCAGCAATCCATCGGGCCACCGCTGAGTAGCGTCCCAGGGTAGCCAGCGCATGCCGGATCGTCTCGCCGTCATCCGTGACCTGCGTCTCGCGCGGCGCTGCGAGGAGTCTGCCGCCGTTCAGACGCCGAAGGCCTGCGAGTATTGAAGCGCATAAACTTTGCCGCTCGTTCTATTGGCGGTTTATTCCACGCCATTTCAGCCGGACATTGCTCAATGCTTATTGCTCATTGCCCAGCCTGATTGGTTCACCGGCGCCGATGTGCCTCCAAAGGCGCGACCGCGGGGGCAGTCATATTTGATTCAACGCAGAGAAAGCAGAGAAACAGAGCACGCAGAGATCACCGAAACCACGCGCCTGCCCGGTAACCCATCCGACCGTTGCGCAGTGGCACTCCTGCACAACTCCCCAATCGGACTGTTACACATGAGCTCCAGCCTCCGATGTGCCAGCGACGTACACGCCCTCTGCGCCCTCTATACCTCTGCGCCCTCTGTGTTGAACAAAGCGACACTCAGACGCGGCACCATGTTCGCCAAGGCACCAGGGTAACAGCCGATCCAATCACTGACGCATCCAGAACATTAACATTGCGCGGCAGACAACGATCCACAGTCGCCACAGCCCCGGAGCGCCATCCCTGACATCTCCGCGGCCCTCCGCCCCCCTCTGCGTCCTCCGTGTTGAAAATACCCAACCCCCACACCCCACGGACCTCGCAACGACCCAGCCCAGCCTCACGACATCCGCCCCGGCAACCAAAGCGCCAGATCCGGAAACACCGTCAACAGGAACAGCAGCACAAACATGATGACGTGAAACGGAATCGTCCCCATCACCACATCCCCCAGCTCCCCATCCCAGATCGACTGAATAACAAACAGGTTGATCCCGATCGGCGGCGAGATCTGCCCCAGTTCCACATACATCACCAGGATCACCCCGAACCAGATCGGGTCGATCCCGTAACTCCCCAGCACCGGATACAGCAGCGGCACCGTAATCACGATCATCCCGATGCTCTCCACCAGGCATCCCAGCACCGTATACAGCACGAACAGCGCCGCGAAGAATTCGAGATGCGACAGGTGCAGCCCCACCAGCCACGCCGTCACCGTCTCCCCCACGCCCGCCGTGCCGATCGCATACGCATAGACATACGCCGCGTAGATGATGAACAGCAGGTTGCCGCAGATCTGAACGGTGCGGTGCATTGCCTGCGTCAGATGCTCCCACGTCAGGTCACCCCAGACCAGGCACAGGATCAGCGCGAACAGGCATCCGCCGCTCGCTGCCTCGGTCGGCGTCGCCCAGCCGGCATAGATGCTGCCCATGATCGCGCCGATCAGCAGCGCAAACGGCACCACGTCCGCCACCGCGCCCACCCACGACGCCCCGCTCTCGCCGTGCTCCCGCGGTGCCGCGCGCCCCCATAACGAGCGCACCGCGATGTACGCCATGAACATCAGCGTCAGCATCAGCCCGGGCACCACCCCGGCCATGAACAGCTTGGCGACGGACGTATCGGTGAACGATCCGTAGATGATCATCGCGATCGACGGCGGCAGCAGGATGCCCAGCGTCCCGCCCGCCGCCAGTGACCCCGCCGACAGCCGCCGGTCATAGCGCCGCCGCACCAGCTGCGGCAGCGCCACGCCCCCGATCGACGCCGCCGTCGCTACCGACGACCCGCTGATCGAGGCGAACAGCGCGCAACCCACGATGTTCGTCTGCAGCAGCCCGCCCGGCAGCCGTGACACCACCTTCGCGAGCCCCCGATAGATCCGGAACGACAGGCCGGATCGCTGCATCAGCTCCGCCATCAGCACGAACAGCGGAATCGCCGTCAGCGTGAAGCTGTTCATGCTGCCCCAGGTCACCAGCCCGATGCCCTTCAGCGCCGTCAGTCCGTTCTGCATCAGCAGATAGATCACCCCCGGCACGGCGATCGCGAACGGCACCGCCATCCCCGCCGCCAGCAGCGCCAGGAAGATCCCGAACGACCCGACAAGCTGCAATGCCAGTGTCATGACATCACCCACCCGCCCGGAAGCGCCGCCAGTTGCCCCGCGCCGAACGCAGCAGCGAGACCGTGGCCGCCACGATGCCCAGCGGCATGAACAACTGCGGGATCCACAACGGAGTGGCCAGCAGCGTCGGCGCCACGTCCTCCGACCGGTACGACGCCATCACGAACCGCGTCAGTTGCCAGACCACCACGATGCAGAACAGCAGCGACAACAGGTCGAACACCAGGGGCGATAGCGCCTGCATTCGTGGCGACAGACGCGCCTGCACGAACTGCACATGGTGATACGACCGGTACACCTGGCACACCGGCAGGCTCAGGAACGAGATGCCGACGATGATGTACCCGCCCAGCTCCTCCGATATTTCAAACGAGAAACCGAACAGGTTGCGCGTGATGATCTCCAGGATCACCACCGCGCCCATCGCCACGATGGCGAGCTCGCATACCCACATGCACAGATTTTCCAGCTTCGTGGGGGCAGGGTGGAAGCGGGCCTCGGCTGCTTCCGCGGCAAACGCGGCCTCGCTCATCGCCCCACCACCGCGCGGATCTTCGCCAGCACCGCCACCGCGTCCGGCCCATGCGCCTTCGCCCATTTGTCCCAGTATGGCTTCAGCTTCGCCGTCGCCTCCGCAATGTCCTGCGCCGAGGCCGGAGTCACCACCATCCCCTCCTTGCCGAACTGTGCCGTGATCTCATCCTCCTGCCGCAGCATCTCCCGCGTCGCCCACGCCGCCTGTTCGGCCGCGGCCTCGCGCAGCATCGCCTGCTGCTCCGACGGCAGCTTCTCGAACGCGTCGCGGTTCACGACGTAGGTGGAGTTCACAAACGACGTCGGGAACCCATACCGATACTTCAGCAGATCATGCCAGGTCAGCCCGCCGCCGGAACTCGCGGTCAGCGCCCCATCCACCACGCCCCGGTCCAGCGCCGCCGCCACGTCCGGCGATCCCATCGTCAGCGGCACGCCGCCGAACTCCCGGATGAACTCCCCTTGCTCGACTGACGTGACGCGCAGCTTCAATCCCTTGATGTCGGCCAGCGCGGTGAGCTTCTTCCGCCCCCAGAGCACCTGTGCCGGATACGCATACTGCGCCAGCACCACGATGCCGCGTTTGGCATAGGCCGCGTCCAGGTACGGCCGGATGATCTCCATCGCCTTGGCCATCTCCTCCGGCGTCTGCAGCAGCAGCGGCAGGCGCAGCACGCCGGTGATCGGGATGGTGCCGGTCGCGAACCCGTCATCCCCGAACTGGATCACGCTGTCGGCCACGGCGGCGGTGATGTTGTCCGCCTTGATCGGCAGGCTGCCGCCCAGATGCATGTTGATCACCAGATCCCCATGCGTCTTGGCCTTCACTTCCTCGATCAGCCGGTTCACCGCCTCGACCGAGGGCAGCTTGGCGACCGGATTGTAGACGTAGCAATCCCACGTCGCTGCCGCCCCCGCCCCGAAGCTTCCGGCCAGGACCCCAAGCAGCACGCAAGCGCCCAGAACGGCGCGCATGATCCATCTCGGCACGTACAGTTCCCCCACTCTGCGTCACGGCCTTGCCGGCCGTTTCCCCGCAACTCTGCCGCCGCCGCCAGTCATTGGCAAACTGCACCCCGGCATCACCACCCCCGTCATGACGCCCGCCGGACCGTCTTCCAGGACGTCTCCCGATGCGGACGCGCCGCGATCCGCACTGCTGACCCGGTCCCCCTGACCGTCGCGCGCCATGGCACGTCCGCATGAATCGGTTCTTCATCTTCCCCGTGCAAAACGGAGCCGCTGCCCGGTCGGACGGCACCGTGCCCGATCAGGCCGCCCTGGCCGCCCTCGAAATCATGCTCATGGAGCAGGTTGCGGCCCTGGGTACCGCACTCGAACAGCACATGGCAGCCGACCCCTAATTCGCCCCTGGGCTTCGTCCACGCACCGTCTCCTACCCTGCGGCCGTCGGCCACCGCGACCGCCTATGCCGGCAGCCGCCGGCCCGAGGCCCAGCGCCGGAGCCGGCCGGTCAGCCTGCGCTCCACCCCAAGATTGATCGCCACCGCCACCGCCTGCGCCACAGCCAGGCTGACAGCCACGTATCCCACCCCCGTCCATTCCCCCAGCCCACTCAGGCGCGCTCCCAGGATGGTCAGGCCGCGCATGACGAACGGGTGCGCCAGATACATCGCGTAGGACGCATCGCCCAGCAGTACGCCGAAGCGCAGCACGCGGCTCCGGGGCTGCCCGCCGCCGCCGGAAACCGCTGCCCAGACCAGCAGCACCGCCGGCCCGCCGATGGCCAACAGGCCCGCGCTCCGGCCCAGCACGGCGTCAAGATGCAGCGCCGCCAGCGCGAGCCCGGCCAGGCCCAGACGAAGCCATCCAGGCAGGCGCAGACCGTATGCGGCCGCCTGCGCCAGGCCCATGCCGGCCGCGAATTCCAGCACCACCGGGTTCGACCAGAACACGAACGGCACGGCATCGAACAGATGCATCTGACCCGCCGCGGCCAGCACGCACAGGGCGGCCGAACACAGGGCCACGGCCAATGACCGGCCGAGAAGCAGGAACGGCGTCATCAGCAGGTAGAAGAACATCTCATAGTTCAGCGTCCACCCCAGGCTCAAGACCGGCTGCACCAGCCCGTCCGGGCGTTCGGCCGGAATGAACAGGTAGCTGGCGGCGATATACCAGGGTCCGCCAACCGCACCGTGAACAGCCGAACGGTCGAGCAGCACCGTCGCCAGCAGCAGCGTCGT
>DASQVN010000410.1:0-5004 GCA_035640755.1 Rhodopila sp. | reverse complement strand
TGAGGGCGGAGCGCGGTGCGGGTTGGTGCGCGACGGGGATGGGGCGGGCGACCTTTTGCGGTGGCTCAGCGTCGGTCGGCGCTGAACCGGCCAGGGCCGAAGGTGGCGAGTTGGAGGAAGCCGCCGGCCATGCAGAGGTTCTTCATGAATTTGATCATCTGCTCACGCACCCCCGGGTGGTAGTGCGCGGTCAGGGCAGTGGCGATGCACCAGACGGCGAGGATGAGGGCGGCGGGCCGCGCCTTCAAACCCGTCAACACCAGAAGGCCGCCGCCGATCTCGACAATCAGTGCCACCACATAGGCCAGGCCAGGTGCCGGCAGGCCCAGGTGGCCGAACGTGCTGATGGTGGCTGAGGGCGCGATGGCCTTGCCGTAGCCGGCCCACAGGAAGATCGCCGCCATCAGCACGCGGCCCAGCAGGACGACGGCATCCATGGCGCCGGGCCTCAGCCGACCAGTTCGATATCGGCGAAGAAGAAGGGAATTTCGACGGCGGCGGTCTCCGGGCTATCGGAGCCGTGCACCGAGTTGGCCTCGATGTTCTCGGCGAACAGCTTGCGGATGGTGCCCTCGGCGGCGTTGGCGGGGTTGGTGGCGCCCATCAGCTCACGGTTGCGGGCGACGGCATCCTCACCTTCCAGCACCTGCACGACGACGGGGCCGGAGATCATGAAGGTGACAAGGTCGCGGAAGAACGGGCGTTCGCGATGGATGGCGTAGAATGCCTCGGCCTGCGCCTGGGTCATGCGGATGCGCTTCTGGGCGATGATATGCAGGCCGTTGTCCTCAAACACGGCGTTGATCCGGCCGGTCAGGTTTCGCCTCGTGGCGTCGGGCTTGATGATGGAGAAGGTGCGTTCGATCGCCATGGCCGGCTCCTGAATGGGTTCGTATTGGGGCGGCTGAGTAAGGGGTTGCGGAGCGCAGGGCAAGGCAGAACCATGGCCGGCGACGCAGGAGGCTCAGGCTGTGGGCTTGCGGCTGCGCTGGACCTGGACGCCGGCAGAGACGGTGTCGGGGAAGACGTCGAGCTTCTCGATGCGCACCTGGGCGCGGATGACGCGCGGGTCCTGCAGGCACATGGCGGCGATCCGCTCGGCCAGCGTTTCCACCAGCCTTGTGTGGCCGGCGCCGACGATCTCGCGCGTGCGGCGTGCCAGGCGTTCGTAGTCGACGACGCGCTTGAGCTCATCGGGGCCAACGATTTCGCCGGCACGCGCGGTTTCGTCCTCCACGGCGAGGCAGACGTTGATGCGGACGCGCTGGGGGGCGCGGTGTTCGTGCGCATAGACGCCGATACTGGCCATCAGCACCAAGTCGCGCAGGAAGACGAGGCGGATGCCGTCTCCGTCGGCGCGGGAATCCGGCAGGTTCATCATTCCGCATCAGGCTCCCGGATGCTCGGCGCCCATTGCAGATGCTGGCCGCCGTCGAGTGCGATCATCTGGCCGGTCATGGCCGGCAGGCCAAGGATGGCGGCGACGGCGCGGGCCACCTCCTCGGGGCTGGTGCCATGGCCGAGGGGGACGGAGGCTGCCTGTTTGTCGAACTGCGCCTGGTTCTGGCGCGGGCTGGGCAGGGCGGGGCCGGGGCCGATGGCGTTGACGCGAATACGGGGGGCGAGGGCGAGAGCCATGGTCTGGGTCAGTGCCCAGAGGGCAGCCTTGGACACTGTATAAGTCACGAAATGCGGGGTGAGGGACCAGACACGCTGGTCGATCATGTTGATCACCACGCCCTCGGCCGCTGCGGGCAGGGTGCGGGCGAATTGCTGCATCAGGACGAACGGGGCGCGCAGGTTCGGCTCGAGATGCGCGTCCCAGGTTTGGCGGGTGGCGTCGTGCCATTCGTCACGCTCGAACCGGCTGGCGTTGTTGACCAGCACGCCGATGGGGCCGAGCTGGCGGGAGAGGTCGGGGATGAGGGTGTGAACGGCGGTTTCGTTGGAGAGATCGGCGGGGAGCAGGACCGCGCGGCGGCCGAGGGCGGCGATTTGGCGCTGCGTGTCGGCGGCCGCGGCGGCGCTGTGGTGGAAGTGGATGCCGATGTCGAACCCGAGCCGAGCGAGCTGGAGGGCGATGGCCTTGCCGAGGCGTTTTGCCCCGCCGGTGACCAGGGCGACGCGCGGAATGCGGGGGCTGATGGGCTCGGACATCGGGGCGGCGGTAGTGCAGGCGGGGCGGGTTGTAAAGGTGGTGCGGGTGTTGGCGCCGATGGGGCGCGTGGGACCGTTGGGGGGTGGATGGCCGGGTCGAGCCCGGCCATGACGATCAGATCTGGGCGCGATCAGGTCGTGGGACGATGAGGTCGTGGGACGATGAGGTCGGGGGACGATCAGATCGGGGGCGGCCCGAAGGCGCCGCCTTGGCGCAGGCCGGCGATCTCGTCCCTGGAGAGGCCGAAGCCAGTGAGCACGGCGTCGGTATGGGCGCCGAGGGCTGGGGCGGGGATTTCGGCCGTGCCGCCGCCGTCAGCGAGCTTGAAGGGGGTGCCGACGAGCGGCTGGCCGCCGGCCTCGATGCGCATGTGGGTGGCGAGCACCTGAGGATGGCTCATGACCCGATCGACGCGGTGGACTTCCGAACAGGCGACGCTGCGGGCTTCCAGGCGGCCGATCCAGTAGGCGACGGTCCTTTCGCGGAAACGGGCTTCCAGCATCGGGACCAGTTCGGCGCGGCGTTCGACGCGGGCATCGTTGCTGGCGAAGCGGGTGTCCTCGGCCAGTTCCGGCCATTCCAGGGCTTCGCAGAAGCGCTTCCAGGCGCCGTCGTTCGGGGCGCCGGCGAGCAGCCAGCCATCGGCGCAGCGGAACGCCTGATACGGCACCAGCAGCCAGCTTCCCGAACCCTGCGGCTCGGCCACGATCCCGGTCTGCATCCAGGCGACAGCCATGTGGCCGAGGAGGGAGACGCCGGTTTCCAGCAGCGAGCCGTGCACCCAGGTCCCCTGCCCTGTCGCCTGCCGGCCCAGCAGGGCGGTGACGATGCCGCCGTAGAGGGAGAGGCCGGTGGACATGTCGATCACCGAGGCGCCGCAGCGCAGCGGCGGGCCGCCGACCTCTCCGGTGACGGACATGATGCCGGCGAAGGCCTGCACCATCAGGTCGTAGCCGCGCTTGGAGGCGAGTGCACCCGCGGCGCCATAGCCGGAGATGGTGGCGACGATCAGGCGCGGGCTCTCGGCGCGCAGGCGTGGGGTGCTGATGCCGAGGCGTTCGGCGGTGTCGGGCAGGAAGGAGTGGATCAGGACGTCGGATTCGCGGGCGAGGCGGCGCAGCAGTGCGCGCGCGGGCTCGGTTTTCAGGTCCAGCGTCATGGCCCGCTTGCCGCGGTTGACCGAGGCGAAATTGGCGCTGTAGCTGGCGTCGGTGACCGGGGGCCAGAGGCGGTTCTCGTCGCCCTCGGGCGCCTCGATCTTCACCACGTCGGCGCCGAAATCGGCGAGCAACTGCGCGCAATACGGCCCGGCCAGGACGCGGCTGAGGTCGAGCACGCGCACGCCGTCGAGAACTTTCATTTCCGTTCCTCCTGTCATGGAGAGAATATGACGGAGGCATGAGCACGGGAGAAGCTACGGTGAGCGAGGCCCTGGAACGCGCGCAGGAGACGATGGAGCATCACGGGCACAGGCACGAAGAAGCCGCGCCCGACCCGTGGTCGCGCCGGGTTGCGGTACTCGTTTCGGCGCTGGCGGCGGCGCTGGCGATCACCGGGATCGGCTCGCAGTCGTCGCAGAACGAGTACCTGACGCAGCATGTCGCGGTGAGTGACGACTGGGCGTACTACCAGGCGAAGAACGTGCGGGCGACGGTGAAGGACGCGGAAGCCCAACTGCTGGCCAGCCTGCCGAATGCCGGCGATCCGGCGGTGCAGGCGCGGATCAAGGAAGCGGGCGACTATGCCGCGCGGATGCGCGATGACCCGAAGGCGGGCAACGGCATGAAGCAGCTCGAGGCACAGACCCGCACGCGGGAGGTGGAGCGCGACCATGCGTACCACCGGTATCATAGCTTCGAGTATGCGGCCGGCGCGCTGGAGATCGCGATCGTGCTGGCCTCGGTCTCGGTGGTGACGCGGATGCGCGCGCTGGTCGCGGGGGCGGGGGTGATCGGCGGGTTGGCGGTGCTGGCGGCGATCTGCGTGGCGCTGAACGTGATCTGACGTGCTTGACTTTGGCTGTTGGTTTGATCCCTAGATCTCACGAAAACGTGAGATCTGGATGGTGCTGCCGACGTCGTTTGCCGAGTTGGATGAGCTGCTGCTGGAGCGGGTGTTTCAGCCGGTGGCCGATTTTCTCGCCTGGCACGGCGGCTGGAGCCGCGGCGCGGCGGCGGGCTTCTGCGTGGACGTTGCGGCGGTGGCGTGGATCGCTGCCCGTGCGCCGGGGATATCGGCGGCAGGGATGTCAGCAGCGGGGCATGGCGCGGTGGACTCGCCGGTCCTGGCTGCGGGGCTGCTGGGGGTTGGGCTGATTGCGCTGGTCAGCCTGCGCATCCTGTTCCGTAAGGCGGCGAGCGGGCGGCACGGCAATCCGCTGCGCCGTGCGATGCGCCCGCACCGCGGCGTCGCGCTGCTGCTTCTGCTGGTGCGGCTGGCGGAGTTGTGGATGCCGCATCCTGGTGCGGGCGTTGGCGGCGAGGGAGTCTGGGCCGACGCGGCGGATGTGGTCACGCTGCTGTTTTCCGCCGGCGCGCTGTATCTGGGTGCCTGTGCGGAACCGCCGCCGGTGCGGCGGCGACGGGCGAAGGTGCTGATGCCGGCCCGCGGTTGACAGTTGCGCAGGGCCTGGGTGCCACAGCGGGCGAATCGTGGAGCCGGCTGGGCGGCCGCCATGATGGTGGGCGATGATGCCGGGCGGTGCGGGGGCCGGCGGCGTGGCGACGGTCAGGTCATGCGGCCGGCGAGGTGGCGGAATTCGCGCAGCAGCGCGTCGGGCTCCGGCTCCTCCAGCCAGACGGCCGGGTGGTCGAGCGCCTCGGCCAGCAGCTGCTTGTAGACTTCAC
>DASQVN010000409.1:0-8676 GCA_035640755.1 Rhodopila sp. | reverse complement strand
CGGCGGACGCACGATCCGTCCAACCTCATCGATCCAGACGCATTGCGGCACGTTGACCATGCCATAGAGGCCGGCGACGCGGTGATCGACGTCGATCAGACAGAAATAAGAGGGATTGGCCTGTTCGATCCAGGGGCGGGCGTGTTCGGCGCCGCGGCTCTCCTCGGCGACCGCGACGATGGCAAAGTTCTCAGTCTTCAGACTGTCCGCTAATTGCTGCCACACGGGCAAGTCAAAGCGGCAGCCTCACCAGGACGCCCAGCTCGTGAGGAACACCTTCTTGCCGCGGAGCTCGGAGAGACGATGTGGCGCACCGGCGAGGTCTGGCAGGATGAAATCAGGTGCTTCGAGGCCGGCAAGAGCGGCGGTTCGGCTTTCGGCTGCCGTGCCCAGCACCCAGACTTCACCCGAGACATCGGACACAACAGGATACCCGATGGTGTGCCAGAACGCGGCGAGATCGACCTGCCCGTCGCGACGCGCATCAGCCTTCAGCGGCACGCACAGTTCGTCGCGGCACATGCCTTCGGGTTTCAGCGTCCAGCCGGTGATGGCCTCGGCATCCCCCGCGGAAACCCGCAGGCCGTCCGTTGCCGTAACCTCGAATTCACCCTGGTCTGTTAAGACGATCACCACAGTTACCTCCCTGATGTTTCTCTCGCGCACAAGGACCGCATGATCGGCCATTTTCGCAAGGCCCATGGTGCTTTCACGGGTTCTGATCCCAGTTAGGTTAGGTTCGGTACTGGGACCAGCGGTTTGTCTGGCGTCACCAGCCAGGCGGCCTGCACATTACCTACCGTGCCAAGGCTGGCAAGCCACTCCGTCACCGTCGCGGTCAAGCCAGGGAGCGTAATTCCGAGAACCGCTTGGGATGTTTTGCAGCCCTCGAGCTCTAGCCCGGTGCAATTCCTTGGCGGCTGGTCCAGCTCGGAGGTGTATGGCCGACCGGCAGCGCATCTTCGTGAGAAGAAGTCGCCAAACCTCGGTCACCGAGAATCAGAGCCCCACCGAGAAGAACAACGAGCCAGACGAACGGTAGGGTTCGGTCTACAGCTCGACCGGCGCGTCTACCGCGCCTGAATTTCCAATATTGTTGGAAGATGCCCATAAAGGGCTGTTGTGGCCATGATTCGCTACTCAGTGGTTCAATATGCCACCTCTATGCGGGCGACTGGTGACCACCAGCTCCAGTGCGAAGACGGGGAGCGCCGCATCTAGTGTGGTGGTTCCGAAGTCCGCCACACTGTGGATCAGCCGCCGTAGCGGACTTCAGAACCATAAACCACACTAGAAAACAATGCTTTGCTAGTGTCCTTCTCGGTTCGGAAGTTCGTAAAGCGGCTGATTTCAGCACGACGAACTTCCGAACCGGGACACTAGCGCCAGGTTGCTCGGCACCTCGAACAGGAAGTAGCCGACGAAGAAGATGCCGCCGCCGAGGCCGAAGATGGCGCCCGTGAGGCCGATGTCCTTATTCATTTGCAGCGCGGCGAAGCCGGCGTTGACCCGGTCGATGTAGCAGACGAGGTAGGCCAGCATGAGGAACGGCAACAGCCGCAGGCTGACCCGGCGCAGCGTCTCCTGTTGCACCGTGGCAGTGGGGTTCATGGTGTCCTCCGGTTGTTGTCGGCCCGGTTGTTGTCAGTCCGGCGCATGGCTGGTTGCGCATCGCGGGCCGAGGGTCTAGAGCAGGTCCACCCTGCGCAGTCAGGGGGAGAGTGCCCTAAATCGTATGTCTGCCGCATGATTCATGACCTGTCGATGATGCTGCCGGGGGGCGTTTGCCCTGGTCATGCTGCCTTGGGTGATCCCGTGTGGGTCGAAGGCCGGGAGGGCGGCTGGGTGCGCTCGGAAAACACTGTGCAAGCTGGCGCGGCGGCCTATGGTGCCGCCCGTCTGCTCGGCCCGATTTGTCCGGCACCGCTTGTCGGACCCCCTCGTGTTGGGCCCCCCTCGTATTGGGCAATGATGGCGACCTGCGTATTCTGGAGACCCTGACGTGTCAGCGACCACCCACGACGACCACCACGACGCGCATCATGGGCACGAGCCCGGCTTCGTCGCGCGCTGGTTTTTCAGTACCAACCACAAGGACATCGGCACCCTCTATCTGATCTTCGCCGTGATCGGCGGGCTGATCGGCGCCATCCTGTCGGAGATCATGCGGGCGCAGCTTTTGCATCCGCACAGCACCATCGTCACCAGCGGGCAGGAATGGAACACGATCATCACCTCGCACGGGCTGCTGATGATCTTCTTCTCGGTGATGCCGGCGCTGATTGGCGGGTTCGGCAACTGGTTCATTCCGCTGATGATCGGCGCGCCGGACATGGCCTTTCCGCGGCTGAACAACATCAGCTTCTGGCTGCTGCCGCCGGCGCTGGTGCTGATCCTGATCGGGTTGTTCATGGGCGAATCGGGGTCAGGCTGGACGCTGTACCCGCCGCTGTCGAACTCGACCTACGAGTACGGCATGGGGATGGACTGCACGCTGTTCGCGCTGCACCTCGCTGGCGTCTCCTCGCTGCTGGGCTCGATGAACTTCATCGTCACCATCTTCAACATGCGCGCGCCGGGGCTGACGCTGCACAAGCTGCCGCTGTTCATCTGGGCGGAACTGGTGACGGCGTTCCTGCTGCTGCTGTCGATCCCCGTGCTGGCCGGCGCGATCACGATGCTGATCTGCGACCGCAACTTCGGCACGGCGTTCTTTGACCCGACCGGCGGCGGCGACCCGGTGCTGTTCCAGCACCTGTTCTGGTTCTTCGGCCATCCCGAAGTGTATATCATGATCCTGCCGGCGTTCGGGATCGTCAGCCACGTGGTCTCGACGTTCAGCCGCAAGCCGATCTTCGGCTATCTGGGCATGGTCTACGCGATGATCGCGATCGGCGTGGTCGGCTTCGTCGTCTGGGCGCACCACATGTTCATCTCGGGCATCGATGTCGATACCCGCGCCTATTTCATGGCGGCCACTATGGTGATCGCGGTGCCGACGGGCATCAAGATCTTCTCCTGGATCGCGACGATGTGGGGCGGCTCGATCGAGTTCAAGACGCCGATGCTGTGGGCGGTTGGCTTCATCTTCGTGTTCACCGTCGGCGGCGTGACCGGGGTGGTGCTGGCCAATGCCGGCATCGATGAGATCGTGCACAACACCTACTACGTCGTGGCGCACTTCCACTACGTGCTGTCGCTGGGTGCGGTGTTCGGCATCTTCGCCGGGTTCTACTACTGGATCGGCAAGATGTCCGGCCACCAGTATCCGGAGTTCTGGGGCAAGGTGCACTTCTGGATGACGTTCATCGGCGTCAACCTGACCTTCTTTCCACAGCACTTCCTGGGCCTGTCGGGCATGCCGCGGCGCTATCCGGACTATCCGGACGCGTTCGCCGGGTGGAACTTCGTCTCCTCTCTCGGCGCATTCATCAGCGGCGCCGCGTTCCTGGTGTTCTTCTACGTGCTGTTCCGCACCTTCACCTCGAAGGAGGCGGTGGCAGACAACTACTGGGGCGAGGGCGCAACGACGTTGGAGTGGCTGCAGACCTCTCCGCCGCCGCACCACACCTACATGGAGCTGCCGCGCATCCGCTGATTGAAGTTGCTGATTTAAATTGAATCGGCTCGGGCCGGCATGGCAGGAAGCGCGCCATGCCGACTCGCCGATTTTTGATCGCCAGCGCTGCCGCGGCCTGCCTGCCGATGGCGGCTGTGTCTGCGTCCGAACCTGATTTCCGCAGCTTCCTGATCGGCGTCGCGGCAGAGGCAAGGCGGGCCGGCATCCGGCAGGCGACGCTCGACCTTGCGTTCGACGGTGTCGCGCCGAACCAGAAGGTGCTGGAGCGTGATCGGCACCAGCCCGAATTTACCATGACCTGGGCGCGCTACCGCGGCCTTGTCATCTCCGAGAAACGGTTCACCGATGGCCGGCGGGCGGTCGACGCGAACCGCGCGCTGTTCGAGCGTGTGCAGGGCCGCTACGGCGTCGCTGCGCCCGCGGTTGCCGGCATCTGGGGCCTCGAGTCGAACTTCGGCGCCGGGATGGGCGATTTCCGCGTGGTCGAGGCGCTGGCCACGCTGGCCTGGGACGGGCGGCGGGCGGGCTTCTTCCGCTCCGAGTTGATGGCGGCGCTCAAGATCCTCGATCACGGCGACGTAGTACCCGCGGCCATGACCGGATCATACGCCGGGGCGATGGGGCAGCCGCAGTTCATGCCGACGAGCTATCTGCGCTATGCGGTGGACTTCGAGGGGCATGGCCGGCGCGACATCTGGACCAGCACGCCGGACGTCCTGGCCTCCATCGCGAACTATCTGGGGCAGTCGGGCTGGCGCGACCGGCAGGGCTGGGGGCAGGCGGTCACAGTGCCCCCCGGCATGGTCGCGCCGGGCCGCGAGGCGAAGCGGCCGCTGGCGGAATGGGCTCGTCTTGGGGTGCAGCCGTTGTCCGGCCGTTGGGCGGGAACCGCGGACCTGCCGGCGGGGCTGCTCGCGCCGGATGGGGCGGGCGGCGAGACCTTCGTCGTGTTCCCGAACTTCGATGCGATCCGGCGGTACAACCCCTCGGACTTCTACGCGCTGGCGGTGGGGCTGATCGGCGACCAGGTGGCGCCGTGACCTCCTGGGCGCCGCGGGGGCGTAGCGTTCTTGCGGCAACGCTAACCGGGCTTGTGCTGGCCCTTGCCGCCTGCACCCGGCAGCCGGTGCCATCACCCAGCCCACACTATGTGCTGGGGGCGCCATATCAGGTGCGCGGGGTCTGGTGGTATCCGGACGAGTCCTATGACCTGAACGAGACGGGACTCGCGTCCGTCATCGAGGGTGACGCGCACCGCCTGACCACGGACGGCGAGGTGTTCGACCAGTCCGCGCTGGCCGCAGCGCACCCGACCATCCAGCTTCCTGCGGTCGCGCGCCTGACCAACCTGGAGAACGGGCTCGAGGTCAGCGTCCGCATCAATGACCGCGGCTCCGGCAACCCCACTCGGCTGGTGGAGATGACGCGGCGGACGGCGGAGCTGCTGCGCGTGCCGGCGCATGGTGTGGCGCGGGTGCGGCTCCGCGTGCTGCCGGCGGAGAGCCGTGCTGCGGCCGATGCGGTGCCGGGGGCACCGTCGCTGAAACTGGCGGCGGCGCCGCGCGGCAGCGTGGAGGTCGCGGCATTGGCCCCGCCGCCGGGAATCCGGCAGGGCAGCGCCCATGATAACGGTCCCTACAACGGCCCCCGGGCCACGCCGCAGCAAGCCTCTGCCGATATCCCGGTGGTAGCGCCGTCTCGGCTGCCCGAGATCGTCACGCAGACCGTGCCGGCGGCGGGCGTGCTGATGCTGCGGCTCGACACCTTCGATGAATTTCATTTTGCCAATATCCAGCGAGCAAAAATGAGCAGCTTCGGGGCAAGGATCGTGCCAGTAATTCAGGGCCGGATGCGCCGCTTTCGGGTGGAGGTCGGCCCGCTGCCCGATATCGCCCGCGCCGATGCGGCCCTGATGCAAGCCCTGGCATCCGGGATCCCGGACGCCCGGATCGTGGTGGATTAGGAGGTTACACCGTGATGCTTATCCGTCGTCGTGGCTTGCTCGCATCCGCCTGCAGCCTGCTCGCCACGCCTGCCTTGACACAGCACGCCCTGGCGCAGCGGCACGCCGCCGCCGCGCCCCACGGCAAGGCTGCGAAGGAGCCGCAGGCGTCGGCCGGCAGCGCAGCGGATACGCCGCTGGGTCCGGTCAGCACGGCGGCGCGCTGGGCGTTCGGGATGGACTTCGATACCGGCGCAACACTCCTGGAGAAGCAGCCGGATGAGCAGATGCCGCCATCCTCGATGACCAAGCTGATGACGATCTACATTGTCTACGCGCGGCTCAAGGAAGGGCGGCTGAAGCTTGAGGACGAGCTGCCGGTCTCGGAGAAGGCGTGGCGCATGCAGGGCTCGAAGATGTTCGTCCCGGTCGGCGCCAGCGTGAAGGTCGAGGACCTGATCCGCGGCGTGATCGTGCAGTCGGGCAACGACGCCGCCATCGTGCTGGCCGAGGCGATCGGCGGATCGGAGGAGGGGTTCGTCGAGCTGATGAACCAGAAGGCCAAGGAGCTGGGCCTCAGCAACTCCTATTTCCGCAACTGCACCGGCTGGCCGGACCCCGAGCAGCGCATGAGCGCGCGCGACATCGCCGCGCTGGCGGCGCGGATCATCCGTGACTTCCCCGAGTACTATCATTACGACTCGGAGAAGACCTTCCGTTACAATGAGATTGAGCAGGGCAACCGCAATCCGATGGTGCAGAAGGGCACCGCGGACGGGCTGAAGACCGGGCATACCGAGGCTGGCGGTTACGGCCTGGTGGTCAGCTCGAAGCGCAACGACCGGCGCGTCATCCTGGTGCTGAACGGGATGTCGTCGATGCACGAGCGGGCCGAGGAGTCCGAGCGGCTGATGGACTGGCTGTTCTTCAACTTCGAGGACGTCACCCTGTTCGCCGCCAGCGACGTGATCGAGCACGTGCCGGTCTGGCTGGGCACGGCGCGCACGGTGCCGCTCGTCGCCGACAAGGATCTGGTGGTGACGATGCCGCGCAACTGGCGCAAGAAGGCGTCGGTCAAGGTCAGCTACGACACGCCGCTGACCGCGCCGATCCACAAGGGCGACACGCTGGGCAAGCTGATCGTCAGCGGCGACGGCGTGCCGAACATGTCGGTGCCACTGCTGGCGGGCGACGACGTGCCGCTGCTGGGCCTGCCGGGCCGGGCGATGGCGGTGCTCTCGCGGTATGTCACGGGGACATGATTCGGGGCAGGTTCATCACGCTGGAAGGCGGCGAGGGCGCGGGCAAGACGACGCAGGCGAAGCTTCTGGAGCGGGCGCTGGCGGCGGGTGGCCGGCACGTGCTGCGGACCCGGGAGCCGGGCGGCGCGCCCGGTGCCGAATTGCTGCGCGGCATCCTGCTGGGCAGCGGCGCTGGGGCGGCGATCGACTGGGCGCCGCGGGCCGAGACCCTGCTGCACTTTGCCGCGCGCGCCGAACACGTAGCGAAGACGATCGAGCCGGCACTGCGCACGGGCACCTGGGTGGTATGCGACCGGTTCTATGACTCGACTATGGCGTATCAGGGCTACGGACTGGGCGCGGAGCGGGACTTCATCGCGGCGCAGATCCGGCTGCTGGGGGCGGTTCCGGACCTGACGATCGTGCTGGATGTGCCCGAAGACGTTGCGGCCAACCGGCTGCGGCGGCGCGGGCAGGACGCGGACCGCTACGAGCGGCTGGGCGCCGATTTCCATGCGCGGGTGCGTGCGGGGTTCCGAGCGATTGCCGCGGCCGAACCCACGCGCTGTGTGGTGATCGACGCTGCCGGGGAGATGGCGACGGTGCACGCTGAGATCATGGCGGCGGTCGACACACGGCTGGCCTCGCGTTAGCGCGCGATCATGTGAGGCGGACCCGTCGGAAAACGTGAATCGCGCGCTCAGACCACAGCGCGTGATCGTTTGAGGCGGACCCGTCGGAAAACGTGAATCGCGCGCTCAAATAATGAGCTGCAGCGTGGTCCGCACCGTGGAATGGGTCAGCCTCAGCGGATCACGCTGTAGTGCCCGCGGGGCACGCTGCCGGTTTCGGTCATGCCGGCGGCAGAGGCGCTATCCAGGTCTGCCGGCGCGGCAGCATCAACGGCGTAAACAGTGGCCCTAGGAATCCACGCGTTGCATGACAATTTCGGCTGCGTTTATGTCGCCTGATCAATTTGTGTTACCGCTCGTCCGGGTCTTGTGACTGCCGCCGGCGCCAGGTTCGGGTAGTGTGTGCGCACACTGACAATGGCGAAACCGTCTGGAGGGTACGCATGGCGACGTGGCGCGACCAGGTGGTGCTGGTGACTGGCGGCGGCCGCGGCATCGGCCGAGCGATCTCACGCCGGCTGGCGCGGGAAGGTGCGTCGGTATGCGTCAATTATCTCGCTCGCGCCGATGCGGCCGAGTCGCTCGTCGCCGATATCCGGGCGAATGGCGGGCGGGCTATCGCGGTGGCGGCGGACGTGGCGGATGATGCGGCAGTCGAGGGCATGGTGGATCGTGTCAGCGCCGCCTTCGGGCCGGTCACGGTTCTGGTGAACAATGCTGGCGTGGCCTACAAGGCGACGCTCGACAATTACGACTCCGAGAAGCTCGAGCAAATGCGGCAGGTCAACGTCAACGGCATGATCCACACGACCCGCGCCGTGATGACGGACATGCGGCGGCAGAAATATGGCCGGATCGTCAACATCACCTCGATCGCGGCGATCGGCACGATGATGCCGGGCAACGCGTTCTACGCTGCCACCAAGGCCGAGGCGCAAATCCTGACCAAGCGTTTTGCCATGGAGCTCGGCCCGTTCGGGATCACGGTGAACGCGGTGGCGCCGGGCTACGTGCAGACCGAAGCGACACGGGGATCGGTCAGCGATGAGGCGTGGAAGGAGCAGGCGCAGCGGATCGGCGCGCTGGCCATGCTGGGGCGGATCGGGGAGGCAGAGGACATCGCCAATGCAGTGGCATTTTTTGCCTCGCCGGAGTCGGGGTGGGTGACTGCGCAGGTGCTTGCAGTGGACGGCGGGCGGACCGATTACGTCTGAGAGCCCTCTCTGATTGGGGGGTATTGGGGTCAAGCTATTCCTTGTTTGCGCTCCTCCGTTCTATTTG
>DASQVN010000408.1:0-12285 GCA_035640755.1 Rhodopila sp. | reverse complement strand
TGACGCCAGCCTCAAGCGGCTCGGGGCTGATGTCATCGATCTGTATTACCAGCACCGGGTCGATCCCGAGGTGCCGGTCGAGGAAACAGTCGGCGCCATGGCGAAGCTGGTGAAGGACGGAAAGGTGCGGTTCCTCGGACTCTCCGAGGCGGCGCCGGATCGGATCCGCAAGGCGCATGCGGTGCATCCGATCGCAGCGGTGCAGACGGAATACTCATTGCTGTACCGGCAGGAGGCGGAGCAGACGCGGAAGGTGACAATCGAACTGGGGATCGGGTTTGTCGCCTACGCGCCGCTGGGGCGGGGGTTCCTGACCGGTGCAATCAGGACGTTTGCCGACGTGGACGGGCGACGGGCGGCACATCCGCGGTTCCAGCAGGAAAATTTCGACCGGAACCGATCGCTTGTGGCAAAGATCGAGGAGATCGCGGCCGAACAACGCTGCACCCCGGCGCAGGTGACGCTGGCTTGGCTGCTCGCCCAAGGGCCGGATGTCGTGGCCATTCCCGGTACGCGTTACCCCACTCGGCTGGATGAGAACCTCGGCGCGCTGAGCGTTCGGTTGTCGCCGGATGATGTGACGCGGATTTCCGCCGCCATTCCCGTGGGTGCGGCGGCCGGCACGCGCTATCCGGCGGGCGGCATGCCGGGCGTGTTCATTTGAACGTCAGCGGCTGGCATCCCGGCTGTCGGCCGCGAACAGGTCCAGAAGTTCTTCGGCCGCTTCCTGGGCGCTTTGGATCAGCTTGCCCTCGTCGTGGGCGATGGCCTGGGTTTCCTCCAGGGTCCGTTCGTCATGGGCGTTGAAGATCTCGATCGCCCGCTGCGTGGTTTCCGGCGGAATGTCGAGATGGCTCATAACCAGCTCGGTCAGGCGCAGGCTGGAGAAGTAGGTTTCCCGGACGGTGTCGCGCACGCCGCGGTCCATCAGCAGGTGGGCGTGGCGGCGGTCGCGGGCGCGGGCGACGATGGTCAGGTTGGGGAAGTGGCGTCGGGCGGTCTCGACAACTTTCAGCGCCTCATCGGCATCGTCCATGGCAACGACCAGGACCCGGGCTGAGGCGGCACCGGCGGCACGCATCACTTCCTCCCGCGCCGGGTTGCCGAGGTAGATCTTGCCGCCGAAGCGGCGGACGACCTCCACTTGGCCGGGGCTCTTGTCGAGCGCGGTGAAGGGGATCTTCTGCATGCGCAGGATGCGGCCGACGATCTGGCCCATGCGGCCGAAGCCGCAGATCAGGATCGGGGTCGGCGGCGCCTCGATCGGCGAAGTACGGACAGGTTCGGTGGGCGGTTCGAGACGCGGGATCAGCAGCCGCTCCGACAGCGTGAACAGGATCGGACCGGCGAGCAAGGAGACGGCGGTGACGACGGTGGCGAGGTCGGCGTCCGCCTGCCCCAGCACGCCGCTTGCAACGGCGGTCGCGAACAGGACGAAGCCGAATTCGCTGCCTTCGGGCAGGGCGAGGCTGAAGCGCAGGGCATTGCGGGCGGAACGACGCTTGATGTAGCCGACGGCGAAGGCAACAGCGGTCTTGGCGATGAGCAGTACGGCCACGGCGGCCACCACTTCACCGGGATGGTGGGCGGCGAGGCCGAGGTTCGCGGACATGCCAACCGAGATAAAGAAGAAGCCGAGCAATAGGCCCTGGAAGGGCTCGATGTCGGCGTGGATTTCGTGGCGGTATTCGGAATCGGACAGAATGACGCCGGCCATGAACGCGCCGAGGGACATCGACAGCCCGGCCCAGTCGGCCAGGGCGGCGGTACCGACCACCAGGAAAAGGGCGGTGGCAGTGAACACCTCGGGCGTGTGGGCGCCGCCGACGGCGCGGAAGATCGGGCGGACCAGGACGCTGCCGCCGACCAGGATGGTGACGATGGCGGCGACGCCGCGGGCAACATCTGTCCAGGGCACGTGGTCGGGCAGCGCGGCGTCCGACAGCAGGGGCACCAGCGCGATGATCGGAATGAATGCCATGTCCTGGAACAGCAGGACGGCGAAGCAGTCGCGACCGGCAGGAGACGCGAGGAGCTTCCGCTCATTCAGCATCGGCAGCACGATGGCGGTGGATGAGAGGGCGAGGCCGACGCCGACGACGATGGCGCTGCGCCAGGAGAAGCCGGCCAGATGGACGAGCCCCGCCAGCAGCAGGGCGGTCGGCAGCAACTGCCCGAAGCCGAGGCCGAGGATGGTCTTCCGCAGCACCCAGAGGCGGTGCGGCTGGACCTCCAGCCCGATCAGGAACAGCAGCATGACGACGCCAAGTTCCGATACGTCGGCGATCTGATGGACGTCGGTGATCAGGCGCAGGCCGGCCGGGCCGATCACGCCGCCGGCGACGAGGTAGCCGAGGATACTGCCAAAGCCGAGCCGGCGGGAAACCGGGACAGCGGCGACGGTGGCGCCCAGGAGTGTGGCGAGTGTCTCCAGCATATTTTTCCTCTTAGCGCGTTCTCAGCCTGGCGCCGATGACGCGCCAAGATTTTAGTCCAGTCGGGCTTCCTTGCCGTCTACCCTGCTCAGCCTCAGGCGATCGCGTTCATGCTTGGGGTTTGGCGGTTCCAATGAGAACGAAGCCAGGCCATCTGTGACGCCAGCGACGGTCTGTTTGCGCGTTATCGTTGACCCTGGCCTTGCCGGGTCCTATCTGAGACGGGCGCGTCTTGGCCTTCCCGGGCCGTTGATGAATGACGCCCCTCGCCAATGACGCCCCTGTGGGAAGGTCCTCATGCTCGCCTCACTTGCCCGTGCCATTTTCGGCTCTGCCAATGATCGTTCGCTGAAGGGGTATCAGCGGCGCGTACCGCAGATCAATGCCCTGGAGCCCAGCATGCAGGCGCTGTCGGATGAGGAACTGGCGGCGAAGACGGTGGAGTTCCGGCAGCGGCTGGCGGATGGTGAGACGCCGGATGAGCTATTGCCGGAGGCGTTCGCGACGGTGCGTGAAGCGTCCCGGCGCGTGCTTGGGCAGCGGCATTTCGACGTGCAGCTTGTCGGCGGCATGGTGCTGCACGAGGGCAAGATCGCCGAGATGAAGACCGGTGAGGGCAAAACCCTGGTCGCAACGCTGCCGGTCTATCTGAACGCGCTGACCGGCAAGGGCGTGCATGTGGTCACTGTGAACGATTACCTGGCCCGCCGCGACGCCGAGTGGATGGGGCAGATCTATCAATTCCTCGGCCTGAGTGTCGGTGTGATCGTGCACGGCCAGGACGAGGAAACCAAGCGCGCGCAGTACAGTGCCGATATCACCTACGGCACCAACAACGAGTTCGGCTTCGACTACCTGCGCGACAACATGAAGTACCGGCTGGAGGATATGGTCCAGCGGGATTTCGCCTATGCGATCGTCGATGAGGTGGACAGCATCCTGATCGACGAGGCCCGCACGCCGCTGATCATCTCCGGACCTGCCGAAGACAGCTCCGACCTGTATCGCCGGGTCGATGCGGTGGTGAAGGAACTGGTGAACGACCCGGAGACATACGAGAAGGACGAAAAGTTCAAGACGGTGTCGCTGACCGAGCCGGGCAGCGAGCGGGTCGAGGACATGCTGCGGGAAGCGGGAGTGCTGACCGAGGGCAATCTGTACGACATCTTCAACGTCTCGGTCGTGCATCATGTGCAGCAGTCGCTGCGGGCACATACGCTGTTCGCACGTGACGTGGACTACATCGTGCGTGATGACCAGGTGATCATCATCGATGAGTTCACCGGGCGCATGATGCAGGGGCGCCGCTATTCGGAGGGGCTGCACCAGGCGCTGGAAGCGAAGGAGCACGTTACGGTCCAGGCGGAAAACCAGACGCTGGCCTCGATCACGTTCCAGAACTACTTCCGGCTGTATCCGAAGCTGGCGGGTATGACCGGCACGGCAATGACCGAGGCTGATGAGTTCGCCGAAATCTACAAGCTGGACGTAGTGGAGATCCCGACCAACGTGGCGGTTGCCCGCACGGACGAGGATGACGAGGTGTATCGGACGGCAGCCGAGAAATACGAAGCTGTTGCCAACCTGATCCAGGAAGCGGGCGCGAAGGGCCAGCCCGTGCTGGTCGGCACCACCAGCATCGAGAAGAGCGAGACGATCAGCAATCTGCTGAAGAAGAAGAAAGTGCCGCACGCGGTGCTGAATGCCCGGTTCCATGAGCAGGAAGCCGAGATCGTGGCGCAGGCCGGTGCACCGGGCGCGGTGACCATCGCGACGAACATGGCCGGCCGCGGCACCGATATCAAACTGGGCGGCAACGTGGAGATGCGGCTCCGCAAGGAACTGGCGAACATCCATGCCGAGGCGGAGCGGGCGACGCGCGAGGCGCAGATCCGCCAGGAGATCGACGAGGCGCACCAAAGGGTGAAGGAGGCCGGCGGGCTGTTCGTGATCGGCACCGAGCGACATGAGAGCCGCCGGATCGATAACCAGCTTCGTGGCCGTTCGGGGCGGCAGGGCGACCCTGGCCGCTCCCGCTTCTTCCTGTCGCTGGAAGACGACCTGATGCGCATCTTCGGCTCCGACCGGATGGGCGGGATGCTCCAGCGGCTGGGGCTGAAGGAAGGGGAGGCGATCGTCCATCCCTGGATCAACAAGGCCCTGGAGAAGGCGCAGAAGAAGGTTGAGGCGCGCAACTTCGACACGCGCAAGAACGTGCTGAAATACGACGACGTGATGAACGCCCAGCGCAAGGAGGTCTATGCCCAGCGCAAGGAGTTCATGCGGCAGGTCGACGTGTCCGACACCGTCACCGAGATGCGGGCGGATGTGCTGGAATCCCTGGTTGCCGCGCGGGTGCCGGAGAAGGCGTTCGCCGAACAGTGGGAGCTGAAGGAGCTCGCTGGCGACATCCAGCGCATTTTCGGCTTGACCCTGCCTGTCGAGGAATGGGGCAAGGAAGAGGGGATCGACGAGACGCATCTGCGCGAGCGGATCGGCAAGGCGGTCGATGAGCTGATGGCGGCGAAGGCGGCCAACATGGGCCCCGAGCTGATGCGGTTCATCGAGAAGAGCCTGCTGATCCAGACGCTGGACGCAGTGTGGAAAGAACATCTGTACGCGCTGGATCATCTGCGTCAGGGCATCGGGCTGCGTGCCTATGGTCAGCGCGATCCGCTGAACGAATACAAGTCGGAAGCCTTCGCGCTGTTCAACGCCATGCTGGTTGAGCTGAAGGAGCGAGTGACCAGTCTGCTGGCGCGGGTCGAGCTGGCGCCCGAGCGCGTGATCGAGCCGCAGCCGGTGAGCTACCGGGTGGAAAGCCATCCCGAGGCCGAGTCGGCATTGGCCTCGGAACTGGCGCTGGCCGACCGTTCGCCCGTATCCTCGGCACCGGCGAGGATGTCGATTTCGGGCAATGAGGCGGGGTGGGGACAAACTCCGCGTAACGCACCGTGTCCGTGCGGATCGGGGAAGAAATACAAGCACTGTCACGGGCGGCTGGCCTGAGGGCCGACAGGGCCGGCCGATCGCCCATGAAGCATAGCGACCCGATGCAGCGGCCGCCTGGGCTGATCCTGATCGCAGGTGCGCCGCGTTCGGGGACGACTTGGTTGGCAAAGATCATCGACAGCCATCCGGACGTGCTGTACCGACACGAGCCGGACGACAGGCATCCGGCGCCGTCGCCATTACTGATATCGGATGCGCCCGATCTGATGCGGCGGTGGGCCGCCGACCGCTCGGTGAAGACCAACGGCAAGCGGCCGTTCTTCCGGAAGTCCTGTCAGCCGTCCTGGCAGCGTGGGCTGCGCAACCTGATCGCGGGCGGGATCACCGTGTCGGCGCGGCTGCCGTGGCCGCTGCGGCTTGCCGCCTCGCTGCCGGTTCCGGACATGGCGATCGGATCGGCGGAGCGGGTTGCCATCAAGTCGGTGCGCCTGGGCGCCGATGCGGCGGTCATAGCCAGGGCCCTCCCGCAGTGCCGGGTGGTCTTCATTCTGCGGCATCCGTGCGGGCAGGTAGCCTCGGTCATGCGGGGCAGCCGGGAGGGGCGGTTCGACCTGAAGACACGCGGTTCGGCAATGCCGCTCGATGAGGTTGGCGCTATCCGGTTCGCCAGCGGCTTCGGCGTATCGGAGGCCGCTTTCCGGCGTCTGCCGGATGCCGCGAAATACGCCTGGAGCTGGCGTGCGCAGAACGAACCTGCCTATGCGGCGCTCAGCGGGCTGCAGAATGTGCATGTCCTTGCCTATGAGGATCTGTGTGCCGACACCGACACCCAGGTCCAGCGGCTTCTGGCGTTCTGCGGGTTGGACTGGACCGCGCAGACGCAGGATTTCGTCGCGCGCAGTTCCGCGCGCGACGGCAGCGCCGGCTACTACGGCGTATTCCGCAATGCCGTCGCTGCGGCGGGGAAGTGGCGTGATACCATGGCGCAGGCCGATCAGGACGCCGTGCACGCCGTTGTTGCAGGAAGTCCTCTGGCGCGTTTCTGGCCGGATCTCGACCAGATGATAACCAGGTGACAAGTGTCGCCGAACGGGCCAGAGTATCGTTGTGAACATACTCGCGCCCCCTAGAGCTCGGCTGCGGATCGAGGTCGTGCACGACTTGGTCTGCCCCTGGTGCTACCTCGGCGTGCGTCGGCTGATGCGCACGCTGCGGCGCCGGCCCGATTTGGCGTTTGAGCTGATCTGGCGGCCGTTCCTGCTGAACCCCGACATGCCCCGCACGGGCATGGCGCGGCCGGAATATGTGGTGCGCAAGTTCGGCGGCGAGGAACGAGCGCGTCGCCTGTATGCGACGATCACCGAGGTTGGTCGACAGGAGGGGCTGGAATTCCGCTTCGACTGGATCCGTCGGACCCCGTCATCGATCGATGCGCATCGGCTGGTGCGGTATGCATCGCGGTTCGGACAGGCCGATGTGCTGGTAGAGGCACTATTCGCGGCGCATTTCACCGACGGCCTTGATATCGGGGACCATGGCGTGCTGACAGCGATCGCAGTGTCCTGCGGGATGGAGTCATTGCCATTGCGCCGCTTTCTGGCCTCGGATGCCGAGGCCGAGGGCGTGCACGCCGACAATCTGCGTGCCCATCGGCTGGGGATCAATGGCGTGCCATGCTTCGTGGTCGAGGGCACCCATGCGATCGCCGGTGCGCAGGAGCCCGAGGTGATCGAACGCCTGCTCGACGTCGCGACGGTCGACTCGGTCCGCCAGTAAGTATCCGTCACCGGAGGAGCTGCCGCAGGTCGAGACGGTCAGGTCCAGGCGGACCGGGATGATCGCGCCATCGGTATGTTTCGCGTCCCGCGCCTTGCCCGCAGCGGCTTGGGCTGCCACCATGACCTGACGCAACAATACGGAACCGTCTGAATGTCCCCGGAAGTGATTTCCCAGTTGGCTCCACACGGCGTTCTGCGTGCGGGCATCAACATGTCCAACTTCCTGTTGGTGACAGGCCGAAGCGCCTCGGGCGACCCGGAGGGGGTGTCGCCCAGCATGGCGCGTGCCATCGCGGACCGCCTGGGCGTGCCGATCAAGTATGTGCCGTTTCCGAAACCGGGAGAGCTGGCCGATCAGGCCGGCAAGGATGTGTGGGATATCGGGCTGATCGGCGCCGAACCGCAGCGGGCGGAGATGATTGCGTTTACCGCGGCCTATGCCGAGATCGAGGCGACCTACATGGTCCCGGCGGGCTCCTCTATCTCGCGGATTGCGGACGTGGACAAGCCGGGCAACCGCATTGCGGTGACCGCGCGGAGCGCGTACGGGCTATGGCTGGAGCGCAACATTCGGCATGCCACACTGGTGCATACCGACAGTCTGGATTCCGCATTCGAGCGTTTCCAGACCGAGAAGCTGGAGGCGCTGTCGGGTCTGCGGCCGCGGCTGATTGCGGACGTTGCGAAGGTGCCGGGCGCGCGCATCCTCGAAGGGAAGTTCACAGCGGTGCAGCAGGCGGTCGGCACGGCGCGGGCGAACCAGGCAGCGGCTGACTGGCTGCAGACGTTCGTCGAGGAAGCGAAAGCATCCGGCCTGGTGGCCAAGTTCATCGAACAGCACAAGGTGCAGGGGCTGTCCGTCGCGCCGCCGGCATAGAGCGGCAGCCATCAACCGATGCGGAGCAGCCGGGCGCCTTCGGTGCGCAGCCAGGCGATGGCGGCGCGGGTGTGCGGGGTCAGCAAGTCTACCTGCGCCCAGAACTGTCGGCTGTGGTTCATGTGGCGCAGGTGCGCAACTTCATGTGCGACGACGTAGTCCTGCACGAAGGGGGGCGCCATGACCAGGCGCCAACTCAGCGACAGTGAGCGGTCGGGAGCACAGCTTCCCCAGCGGCTCGTCGTGTCCTTGACGGTCAGCCGGCGCGGGGTGATGCCCAGCATGGCTGTCTTGGTGGCGACCAGAGCGCCGAGACGCCGGCGAGCCTCCTGCCGCAGGAAGTCGTTGACGCGTCGGGCCAGGAACTCGGGCCGGCCGGTGATGTGGAGTTCCCGGTCCAGGATATAGGCGCCGCCGCGCTCGTCGGGCTTGTGGCAGATGCGGTGTGGGACGCCGCTGATCGGCACCATGGCGCCGTCGGTAAAGGCGACGGGGTCGGGCAGGGCGGCAAGGCGGTTGGCCACCCAGTCGGCATGGGTCATCAGCAAGGCCATGCCACTCTGCCGGCTGGCGCGGGAGGGCAGGGTGACAATGACGGCGCCGCCCATCGGGTCAATCCGCAGGGATACCCGGCGCGCACGGGCGCTGCGGCGCCACTCGACTCGGGCCGAGCCGAACGGCATCTCCAGCAATTCGGGCTGTCGCGATTCCATTCTTTGGAGTGGGCAACGTTTCGGCGGCCTCGTCAATGGCTTGTTGTGCGTCGGGAAATCACAAGCTAACGTTATATTATAACATATCTGGATGGGACGATGAACCGCCGCAATTTGCTTGCAGCGACCTGGGCTGGGCTCGCGGGTGCCACGTGGGCCCGCGCGGCCTGGGCGGCGGTGCCGATTCCGGTCATCGCCAGCTTCTCGATCCTCGCGGACATGACGCGGCAGGTCGGGGGATCGCTGGTGAGCGTTGAGGCGCTGGTCGGCCCGGATGGCGATGTGCACGTCTATGAACCGAGACCGCGCGACCTGAGGGAGGTCATGTCAGCGCAAATGCTGGTGCGCAACGGGCTGGGCCTCGAAGGCTGGATGGATCGGCTGACCGATGCCGCGGGCTTCAAGGGCCGGGTTGTCGTGGCAGCCGAGAAAGTGACGCCGCATACGATGAAGGAGGCAGGCGGAGCGATTGCCACCGACCCGCATGCTTGGCAGGACCCGCGCAATGCCGTGCTGTACGTAGGTGCGATCGCGGATGGCCTGGCGGCAGCCGACCCCGTCAACGGACCCGCATTTTGGGACTCGGCCGCGGGCTATGCCGAGCGGATCAGGGCAGTGGACTCCTGGATCGCCGAGCAGTTCGGCGTGATCCCGGCCGAGCGGCGCCGGGTTATCACGACCCATGACGCGTTCGGCTACTACGGTGCGCGGTACGGCATCGAATTCCTCGCGGCGGAGGGGATCAGTACCGAGGACGAGCCGTCGGCGAAGGCAATGGCTACTCTGGTGCAGCAGGTGAAGCGGGAGAAAGTGCCGGCGGTGTTCATTGAGAACATGACGAGTCCGCGGCTGGCGCGGATGCTTGCCCAGGAGACCGGGGCGAAACTGGGCGGCACGGTGTATTCGGATGCACTGTCCGCGCCGGACGGTCCGGCTGCGACGTATCTGGACATGCTTCGGTACAACACGAAGATGTTCGTCGCGGCCATGACGGGGCGGTGACGCAGGTACGCCGCGAATACGCTGGAACATTGGGCGCAACCTCTGGGTTCAGCCTGGGAAGATGCCCAAGGCTGCCCGCATTTCAGCCTGATCCTGCCACAATTTCTGATTTGTATCGTGTCGTGGAAGAACGGCGCTGTCCGTTTTCTGAAAGGAATAGCTCCATGACGCGTTCACATCTGATCCGGATCACAGCCGTGGCGACCATGATGTTGTCTCTGGCCGCGTGCGGATACAACCGCGGCGACCGCGCAGCGTCAGGTGCCCTGATCGGTGCGGGAAGCGGCGCAGCGATCTCGGCACTGACGGGTGGAGCGCCGGTAATCGGGGCGGCCATTGGAGCCGGCGCGGGTGCCCTGGGAGGTGCGCTGACCAGTGGGCACGATGTCAACCTCGGCCGGCCGATCTGGCGATGATAGCGTGGCAGGTGGGGGCTGCTACGCCGTTAGCGTAAGGCAGTGTGAACGCTGGACCATACACCAGCGTCCACATTGCCATTGAGGCCAGTTATCCGATCAGGTCAGCCAACCGGCCAAGATTGCGAGCAACAGCAGTGCGACGATGTTGGTGATCTTGATCATCGGGTTCACCGCGGGGCCGGCGGTGTCCTTGTATGGGTCGCCGACGGTGTCGCCTGTGACCGCCGCCTTGTGGGCATCGGAGCCCTTGCCGCCATGGTTACCCTCCTCGATGTACTTCTTGGCGTTGTCCCATGCGCCACCGCCCGAGGTCATCGAGATGGCGACGAACAGGCCAGTGACGATCGTGCCCAGGAGCATCGCGCCGAGGGCGGCAAAGGCGGCCGACTTGCCGGCGATGATGGCAATGACGATCCAGAGCACGATCGGCGCGCCGACGGGCAGCAGCGACGGCATGATCATTTCCCGGATCGCCGCCCGCGTCAGCAGGTCCACCGCTCGGCCGTATTCCGGTTTACCGGTGCCTTCCATGATGCCAGAGATTTCGCGGAACTGGCGACGCACCTCCACCACAACCGAGCCGGCGGCGCGGCCGACCGCGGTCATGCCCATGGCGCCGAATAGGTAAGGGAGTAGGCCGCCGACGAACAGGCCGATCACCACGTACGGGTTCTGCAGGGCGAAATCGACCTTCAGGTTCGGGAAGTAGTGCGCCAGGTCCTGGGTGTAGGCCGCGAACAGCACCAGCGAAGCGAGACCGGCGGAACCAATCGCATAGCCCTTCGTGACAGCCTTCGTCGTGTTGCCGACAGCGTCCAGCGCGTCGGTAGTTACCCGCACTTCCTTCGGCAGGTCCGCCATCTCGGCGATGCCGCCGGCGTTGTCGGTGACCGGACCATAGGCGTCCAGCGCGACGATCATGCCGGCGAGCGAGAGCATGGTGGTGGCCGCCACGGCGATGCCGAACAAGCCGGCGATCAGGTATGTCAGCACGATGCCGACGCAAATGACAATCACCGGCAGCGCGGTCGCCTCCATCGACACGGCGAGACCCTGGATGACGTTGGTGCCGTGACCGGTGGTGGAGCTCTGCGCGATGGAGCGGACGGGGCGGTACTCGGTCGCAGTATAGTATTCGGTGATCACCACAATGGCGCCGGTGACCAGCAGGCCGACCAGCGCACAGATGAACAGACCGAACCCGGTGACATAGCCGCCGCCGGTGAGCGAGATCATCTGGCCGAACCCGGCAGTGGCGGCGATGACGAAGGCGATGCCGACGACGGAGAGACCGCCGGTCACGATCAGGCCGCGGTACAGCGCCTTCATGATGCCGTTGTCAGCGCCCAGCTTGACGAAATAGGTGCCGGCGATCGAGGTCAGGATGCAGACCGCGCAGATTCCGAGCGGCAGAACCAGCATGCTGTCGCGGACGGCGCCGGTGAAGAACAGGCCTGCCAGCAGCATGGTCGCGACGATTGTCACGGCATAGGTCTCGAACAGATCGGCCGCCATGCCGGCGCAGTCACCCACGTTGTCGCCCACGTTGTCGGCGATCACGGCGGGGTTGCGGGGATCATCCTCGGGGATGCCGGCCTCGACCTTGCCCACCAGGTCGGCGCCTACGTCGGCCCCCTTGGTGAAGATGCCGCCGCCGAGGCGGGCGAAGATGGAAATCAGCGAGCCGCCGAAGCCGAGCGCGACCATCGCCTCCAGCACCGGGCGGAGGTCAGCGTCAGGGCCGACGCCCGAGCGTAGGAAGAAGTAGTAGCCGGCAACACCCAACAGGCCGAGGCCGACAACCAGAAGGCCGGTGACGGCACCGGCCTTGAAGGCGACGTCAAGCCCGGCAGCGAGGCCACGTTGGGCGGCCTGGGCGGTGCGGACGTTGGCACGCACCGACACGTTCATGCCGACATAGCCGGCGGCGCCGGACAGCACGGCGCCGATCAGGAAGCCGATGGCAGTCTTGATCCCCAGGATGATGCCCAGAATGATCATGATGACGATGCCGACGAGGCCGATCGTCGTGTACTGGCGGTTCAGATACGCGCGCGCGCCTTCCTGGACCGCGCCGGAGATTTCCTGCATGCGGGCCGAACCGGCGTC
>DASQVN010000407.1:0-7444 GCA_035640755.1 Rhodopila sp. | reverse complement strand
TGATGACTGCGCCGCCGTATTCGGCGCCGGCACCGAAGCCCTGCAGCAGGCGCATCAGCAGCAACAGGATCGGCGCCCAGATGCCGATCGCCGCATAGGTCGGCAGCAGACCTATCAGGAAGGTGCCGCCGCCGACCAGCAACAATGTCGCCACCAGCATGGGCTTGCGGCCCATCCGGTCGCCGAAATGGCCGAAGAACAAGCCGCCGAAGGGGCGGGCCAGGAAGCCCACGGCGAATGTCGCGAAGGCGGCGAGCGTGGCGACGGTGGCATCGTATTTGGGAAAGAACAGTTCGCCGAACACCAGCGCCGAGGCCGTGCCATAGATGAAGAAATCATACCATTCAAGCGCCGAACCGATGGCGGCGGCCAGCATGACGTGGCGTAATGTCGTCGTTGATACGGCGCGTGCCGTCTGGCTCATTGGTTTGCTCCCGTCGCGGTGTCGCGGCATTTCCCCGCCGCTGCAGGTTCACGTGTCATTCAGGGTGCGGCCGTATCGTGCCCGGCATCCCTCATGCAGCCTTGCCGAAGTAGGATTTGGTCGCGCCGAGCTGGGTTTCGTAAATCGAGCCGGTCCGCGCGGGCGGCGGGAACGGCATGCGGACCGGCACGTTCGCCAGGCGCGGCGTCACCACCGGCGGTCCGGCCAGCAGGCGGCTGTTGAACTCATCGAAATCCTTGATGCCCATCAGCGGCCAGGCGTCGCTCGCCGCGACCTCATACAACAACAGATTGCGTGAGCGGGCGGAGGTGTTCAGGGCCGAGCCGTGCAGGGCGCGGACATGGTGGAACGACATGCTGCCGGCCGGGCCGATGCAGGGGATGGCGCGTTCGATCTCGGCCTGGATCAGGGCGGGGTCGATCAGGCCGCAGAAGCGACCGTCCTCGCCGTGGTGGCTCCAGACCGGTCCGGTGTGCGTTCCGGGCGTCACCAGCATCGGGCCGTTCGACAGATCGGTATCGTCCAGCAGGACACTGACCGCCAGGACATCGTCGTTCGTGTGTGGATAGAACGCCCAGTCCTGGTGCCATTCCACCGGGGAGCCATATTGGGCGGCCTTGATGTTCAGCTTGGAGCCGTGCAGCCGAAGACCTGGGCCGATCAGCTTTTTCAGGATGTCGAGCACGGGCTCACCGCGAATGATCTGGTCAAACAGCGGATGCACCCTGTGCGGGGCCTTGATCCGGCGCACCCGTGGTGCCTCCGGCGTGTGGCCGGGTTCCAGGTCGTAGACATTATCGTGCTGTGAGACCTTCGCTGCCGCGGCGATCAGATCGGCGATCACCCTGCGCAGGGTGCTCAGGGTGTCGGCATCCAGCACGTTCGGCACCACGATGACTCCGTCGCGGCGATAGGCGGCAATATCCTGTTCGGAAATCATCCATTTTCCTCCGGTTTTCGGGCGATGATAGCGCTGTCATCCGCCGCGGCGCAACCCTTGGTCCGCGAGTGTGATAGGATGTGCGCGAGATGACCGAGACTGGCTCCCCCGATACCGGTGGAAATCCAACGCTGGCGGAGGTGGCGACGCGCGCCGGCGTGTCGCCGATCACCGTCAGCCGCGTCCTCCGTCTGCCGGGGATGGTTGCCCAGCCAACCCGGGAGCGGGTCGAGGCCGCAATGCGGGCGCTCGGCTATGTGCCCAACCTGGTCGCCGGGTCGTTGGCGAGCGCCCGCACCCGCACGGTCGGCGTGCTGGTGCCGACGGTGGCCAATGCGATCTTCGCCGACACGATCCAGGGTATTTCCGATGTGCTGGAGCCTCTGGGCTATGCGGTGTTCCTGGCGCAGTCCCACTACGCTGATGCGCGGGAGGAGAAGATGCTGGCGGCGCTGCTGGGACGCAGGCCGGAGGCATTGATCATGGTCGGCTCGCCGGCGACGGCGGCCGGCGGCCAAATGTTGCGTCGCGCACGCATACCGGTGGTGGAGACGTGGGACCTGCCCGAGAACCCGATCGATGCTGTTGCGGGGTTCGATAATCTTGCCGCCGGTGCTGCCGTGGCGCGGCACTTCGCCGCTTCGGGGCGGCGAAGGCTCGCCTTCCTCGGCGGCGATGATCCGAGGGCGACGCGGCGCTGGATAGGGTTCGACCAGACGGCGCGGAACGCCGGACTGGAGGCGCCGCGGCGCCTCGTGCTGCCGCGCCAGGCCCGCGCTGGCGTGGCAGCGGCGGCAGAGCTTGTGGAGTACGATGCCGTGTTCGCCGCCAACGATGCTTTGGCGATCGGCGTGCTGGCAGGCTTGCGGGAGGCACGAAGGCAGGTGCCTGAGGACATTGCGGTGGTCGGGTTGGGAGATCTTGAGGTCGGTCAGTTGATCAGCCCGAGCCTCAGCACGGTCCGCGTCTACGGTGAGGAGATCGGGCGAACGGCGGGGCAGCTCACGGTCTCGCGCGAGGGGGCACGACGAGTCGATCTCGGCTTCACGCTGCTGATCCGGCAAAGCGGCTGAGCAAGGTATGTCAGATACTGGTACTTTGCAGGATCAGTGAAGCGCGTCCTGAAGGCAGGACGCGCTGCGATCCGGTTACTGGCAGGCCAGACACTCCTCGTAGTCCGTCGTCGAGTTCGCAGTTTCCCGTGTCATCGCCACCAGCGGCAGCCGGACGGTGCCGATGCCGTTGGCCGCTGCGGCGGCGCTGAAGGCGACGGGGGCGATGGCCTTTTCGCTGACGTTGTCGGCGCGGGCGATGGAGAGGCTGCGGCAGTAGTAGAGTGACTTCACGCCCTTCTTCCAGGCCATCATGTGGATCTGGTGCAGGTCGCGCTTGTGTACGTTCGCCGGCAGGAAGACGTTGACCGACTGGCTCTGGCAGATGAACGGGGCACGGTCGGCGGCATGCTCCACGACCCAGCGCTGATCGAGCTCGAACGCGGTCTTGAACACCGCCTTTTCCTGCTCAGTCAGGAAGTCCAGGTGCTGGACGCTGCCTTTCGTGGTGGTGATCGAGGACCAGACCTCGTCGTTGTCCTGCCCCTTCTCGGCCAGCAGCTTCTGCAGATGACGGTTGCGGACCGAAAAGCTGCCGGAGAGGGTCTTCTGCAGGAAGACGTTCGCCGCGATCGGCTCGATACCCGGTGAGGAGTTGCCGGCGATGATGGAGATTGAGGCGGTCGGCGCGATCGACAGCTTGTGGGAGAAGCGCTCTCTCACACCGTATTCAGCGGCGTCGGGGCAGGGGCCACGCTCCTCGGCCAGCTTCACCGAGGCGGCGTCGGCCTGGGCGCGGATGTGGCGGAACATCTTCTTGTTCCAGACCTTTGCCACCACGCTCTCCCACGGCACGTTCATCGCCTGCAGGAAGGAGTGGAAGCCCATCACGCCGAGGCCAACCGAACGTTCGCGCATGGCGGAGTACTTCGCCTTCTGCATGCCGTCGGGGGCGCGGTCGATGAAATCCTGCAGCACATTGTCGAGGAAGCGCATCACGTCCTCGATGAAGGTCGGGTGCTCTTCCCATTCGAACCAGTTTTCCAGGTTCAGGCTGGCGAGACAGCAGACCGCGGTGCGTTCGTTGCCAAGGTGGTCGATGCCAGTGGGCAGCGTGATCTCACTGCACAGATTGGAGGTCTTTACCTCGAGGCCGGCCAGCTTGTGATGCTCGGGGCGGGCGTTGTTCACGTGGTCGGAGAAGACGAGGTAGGGCTCGCCGGTCTCGATGCGGGCAGTGAGGATGCGGATCCATAGGGCGCGGGCCGAAATGGTACGCACCACGCTGTGGTCCTTGGGTGAACGGAGCGCCCATTTCCCATCGGCTTCCACCGCGCGCATGAAGTCGTCGGGGATCTGGATGCCGTGGTGCAGGTTCAGCGCCTTGCGGTTCGGGTCGCCGCCAGTGGGGCGGCGGATTTCGACGAACTCCTCGATCTCGGGGTGCCAAGCGGGCAGGTAGACGGCGGCCGACCCACGACGCAGCGAGCCCTGGGAGATGGCAAGCGTCAGGGAGTCCATGACCCGGATGAAGGGAATGACGCCCGAGGTCTTACCGACGGCGCCGACTTTCTCGCCGATGGAGCGCAGGTTGCCCCAGTAGGAGCCGATGCCGCCGCCCTTGGACGCTAGCCAGACGTTTTCATTCCACAGGCCGACGATGCCGTCCAGGCTGTCGGAGGCTTCGTTCAGGAAACAGGAGATGGGCAGGCCCCGGTTGGTTCCGCCGTTCGACAGGATCGGGGTGGAGGGCATGAACCACAGACTGCTCATGTAGTCATAGAGACGCTGGGCGTGTGCCTGGTTGTCGCCGTACTGGGAGGCGACACGGGCGAAGAGGTCCTGGAACTCCTCACCCGGCATCAGATAGCGGTCCGACAGTGTTGCCTTGCCGAAATCAGTCAGCAGCGAGTCGCGGGTGCGGTCGACGTGGACCTGGTGGCGACCTCGCATCTGAACGGCGTCTAGCATGGCAGGCTCTCCTGGGACGTACATTCGCTAAGAGGTCCTTTCTGCAAGCTCGGATGGATTCGCGGCAACCAGATATGGGTAGGTACGAGATCACGACCACAAGATGTGGCCATATTGTCACGATTCCATTATAGCGGGCCGATCAAGATGATTAAAAGTATGTTAATATGTTCTTTATATGTTCTACTCGCTGGCGCGGCTTGTCAAGCGGAAACCGTCGAAGCGCCTGAAACCTCGCGCCGGAGTGCCGGCGATCAATGTTCCTTGGATTCGCCTCGAGCGCCCTGTCAGCACGCAGCAGCCGCTTCCAACTTCCCGATGAACGCCCGCAGTGCCGGGGCCCACTTTTCGGCATCCACACCGGAGGCGAGGTGGCCGTGGTCGCTGTCGATCTCGAAGTAGGTGGCGTCCACCCCAGCCGCGCGCAGACCGGCCATGACGCCTGGGGCGAGCGAGGGCGGGAACAGAGCGTCCGTGCGCGACAGCACATACAGCACCGGCACCCTGATCTTGGCGAAGTCCTTTGCCACGTCATAGGTGGACATGGCGTGGCCGAGGATGAACAGGGAGTTCGCGTCGAACACCTCGGCCCAGGCGGCGGCGACGCGCCGTATCTCCGCGGCTCGGTCGGCCGGGTCGGGGAATCTGTCCTTCAGGCTGTTGGCCAGGCCGTAGCGGGTCAACGTATCGACGCGGAGGTTGGTCAGCGTGTCTTGCACGCCGCCGGTTTCGTAATAGTCGCCGCCGTTCCAGTTCGGGTTGGGCGCGAACCACTTCAACAGATTTTCAACCCGGTCCGAGGCCGGGGGCAGCGGCGATGTGACAACCGGCACGATGCCATCCATGAAGTCAGGGAAGGTGACGGCCCACTGGAAAGCCTGGAAGCCGCCGTACGATGGCCCGATGACGGCGCGCAGATGCGTCACGCCGAGGTGCTCCAGAAGCCTTTTTTGAAATGTTACGATATCGCGGACGGTGATCTTCGGGAACCGTGGGCCGTATCGCCGGCCGGTGCGCGGATCAACCGACGCTGCGTTGGTCGATCCGTAGGAGGAGCCGAGCATATTGGCGCAGACGACGAAATGACGGCTGGTGTCGATCGGTGCGCCGGGGCCGATCAGCGTGCTCCATGCGCCTTCGGACGAGTCCTTCTCCGGCTCGATCATGGCAGGCCCGCTGGTGTAGCCGTGGGTTACCAGGACCGCGTTGCGGCCGTCCGGCGCCAGACGGCCGCGGATGATGTAGGCCAGGGTGGCTTCGGGGAGGATTTCGCCGGATTCCAGGGCAAAATCAGTGCAGGTGAAGCGGTCGCGAACAACATCGGTCATCGATGCATCCTTCCCCGGCGCTGGATCGCGGTGCCGGCATGTGGGGTGTCCGCGTCATCATTCCCGGCATAGGCAGCAGCGGCAAGGATGTGCTCTGCGTCCGCGCCGTTCAGGCCGCGTCCTTGAGCAGCAGTGCGATGCGTTGCGTCAGGATCCGGCCGTCGATCGGCTTGCGCAGCAGCACGAAGCCGGTGCCCGCCGCCTCGGCTGCCAGTTCGGCGGCCCTGGATGGATTGCCGGTGAGAAGGATGGCGGGCAGGTCGGGGCGGCGGCTGCGGGCTTCGCGGATCAGGGCCAGACCGTCCATCTGTGGCATGGTCAGGTCGGAAACCAGCACATCGACCGCCATGCCCTGGTCCAGTTGCGCCAGCGCCATGGCACCGGAGTGACAGGCGATCACCTGTAGGCCAGCGGCGTGCATCTGAGTCATGACTACCTCGCGCACTGCGGCATCATCATCCACCAGAAGCAGCTGCGCGGGGGATGTCTGATGGCGGACGTGCGCCTGGGCTTCGGCCCGGGTTGGGGCCGCGGTTTCGGACGCGACCGGCAGGTAGAGCGTGACCGTCGCCCCCTGGCCCGGCGCGCTGGTGATGTGCAGACCTCCGCCGCTCTGTTCGGCGAAGCCGCGGGCCATGGCGAGGCCGAGGCCGGTGCCCTCGCCATGCGGCTTGGTGGTGAAGAACGGCTCGGTTACCCGCGCCAGCGTGGCGGCGTCCATTCCGATGCCGGTGTCTGTCACGGACAGTTGAATGTAGTGGCCGGGTGCGAGATGCAGGTCGCGGCATGGCTGCTGGGCAGCCCAACATACGACGGAGGTTGCAGCGAAGCTGAGTGTGCCGAGGCCGGACATGGCGTCGCGCGCGTTTGTCGCGAGGTTGACCAGCACGGTCTCCAACTGGCTGCGGTCCGCGAACAATGGCGGCAGGTCGGGGGCGATGGCTACCTGTACTTCGATGCCGGAGCCCAGCGTGTGGGTCAGAATGTCGCGCAGTCCGATCAGCAGCGGCTCTGCGCCGACCGGTTCGGCGCACAAGTCCGCCCGACGCGAGAAGGCGAGCAACCGATGCGTGATCGAGGCGCCGCGTTCGGCGGCATGCAGGATCATCGCGGCATAGCGCCGCACGTCGGCGACGTTGTCCGGCCGCCGCTCGATCAGCGCACCGCCGCCCTGGACGACTTGCAGTACATTGAAGTCATGCGCGATGCCGCCGGCGAGCTGGCCCAACGCCTTCATGCGCTCCGAGTGGGCGAGGCGGCGTTCGGCCTCCTGCAGAGCCTGCGTCCGCTCCTCCACCAGCGCTTCCAGTTCGGCTGTGCCGCGGGCGGAGATTTCACGGCCTCTACCAGGTCGGTGATGTCGGTGCAGGAGCCGAACCAGCGGCGGATTGTTCCGGCTTCGGAGTGATGCACGGGCAGGGCGCGGACCAGCATCCAGCGGTACACGCCGTCATGGCGCCTCAGCCGGGATTCGGCTTCGAACGGCTCGCCGGTGCGCACAGCATGCTGCCAACGCTCGGCTAGGACCGGCGCGTCGTCGGGGTGCAGCAGATTCTGCCAGCGCTCGTTCAACAAGGCATCGGCGGACCAGCCGGTGAACTCACGGTAGCGGGCGTTGAAGTAGTCGTTCCGGCCGTCGGGCTGCGCGGTCCAGATGAGCTGCGGCATGGAATCGGCAAGTGCCGCGAAGCTGGCTTCCGTTTCGCGC
>DASQVN010000406.1:0-3849 GCA_035640755.1 Rhodopila sp. | reverse complement strand
CCACCCAACCCCCGCCGCCAGCGCGGCATCATCGATCGCCAGCCTCTCCCGCGCCGCCCGCGTCGCGCCGATCACCCGCCGATCTGCATCGACCGCCAGCAACGGCACCGACACCCCCTCCTCGTTCTCCGGCAGGCTGACAATCACCGCGTTCGCATAGGCATCGCGAAAGCAGCGCTCCTCGATCCGCCGAACCACATGCCGCGTCGCCGCCTGCGCCAGCGGCAGCACCCGCCCCTTCGGGTCCGGACAATAGGAGGAAATGTCGAGCGCCCCGGCCAGCCGGCCGGCAGCATCGAACAGCGGCGCCACGGTGCAGGTCAGGTGCATGTGGCGCGTCCGGAAGTGCTGATCCCGATGCACTGTGACCGCGCGCTGCTCCGCCAGGCAGGTGCCGACCCCGTTCGTCCCCTCGATTGCCTCGCTCCACACGGCGCCGGTCCATAGCCGCCAATGCCGGCAGGCCGACGCATCGGTGTCCGCAACGCGGCGGGCGATCACCACGCCCTGCGCATCCGTCATCAGCACCGAATAGCCGAGGCCGGCGACCAGATCATGCAGCCGGTCAAGCTCGGGGTCCGCAATGCGCACCACCCGGCCGACGCGCGCACGGGCCTCGCGCATCTCCGCGCTGCACAGCACGATGGGCGGCGACGGACGCTCGGGATCAAGCTGATGCGCGGTCAGGCAGCGGCGCCAGGAATCCGCGATCACGCCGCGATCCGCCGCGTCGCCCAGCACGGCGAACACCTGGTCAGCGTGGTGCGCCACGCCCGTCCGTGACATGACTCCCTCCCCGTTCGTGTCCGCCTCCCGGACGGCTTGAGCCCAAGTATAGGGCCAATCCCGGCCGGTCCAACGCCGCTCCGCACCGCGCCGCATGGCAGGTGTCGCAACTCTGCGACAGTTTTGCCGCACAGGAATCACGACACCGCGATCCGCCCTTCAATCTGCTTTCCGTCCGGCCCGGCCTGGGGAAACCCTTCAGCCGCAGCAACCGGCGATCAGCCGCATGATCGCCGTGGCGCCAGAACTGCTGCGACCAACAGGAGAGGCAGGAAAATGCAACTAAGTCACGACGACCTGCTGCGCGCCTATCGAACGATGCGCATGATCCGCGACTTCGAGGAGCGCCTGCACATCGAGTTCGCCACCGGCGAAATCCCCGGTTTCGTGCATCTCTACGCCGGCGAGGAAGCCTCCGCCGTCGGCGTCTGCATGCACCTGACCGACAAGGACAGCATCGCCAGCACGCATCGCGGCCATGGCCACTGCATCGCCAAGGGCTGCGACGTGGACGCGATGATGAAGGAAATCTACGGCCGCAAGGACGGGCTTTGCGGCGGCAAGGGCGGCTCGATGCACATCGCCGATCTCTCCAAGGGAATGCTCGGCGCCAACGGCATCGTCGGCGGTGGCCCGCCGCTCATCTGCGGCGCCGCACTCACGGCAAAGGTGCTGAAGACCGGCGGCGTGGCCGTCGCCTTCTACGGCGACGGCGCCTCCAACCAGGGCACGACGCTGGAAAGCCTCAACCTCGCTTCCGTCTGGAAGCTGCCGGCAATTTTCGTCTGTGAGGACAACGGCTACGCCGAATCCACCGCCTCGGGCTACGCCGTCCCCGGCAGCCAGGTCGAGCGTGCGCGCGGCTTCGGCATGCCTGCGGAACAGGTGGACGGCTTCGACTTCTTTGCCGTGCACGAAGCAGCCCGCACCGCGATCGAACGCGCCCGCGCCGGCGAAGGCCCCAGCATGATCCATGTGAAGTTCTCACGCTACTACGGTCATTTCGAAGGCGACGCAACGACCTATCGCGGCGCGGGCGAGGTCGATACCCTCCGCTCCACCCGCGACTGCCTCAAGCAGTTCCGCGCCCGGGTCACCGAGGCTGCCCTGCTGTCCCCGGCGGAACTCGACGCCATCGACCGCGAAGCCGCCGATGCGATCGAAAACGCTGTCCGCAACGCCAAGGCGGCGCCACCGCCGACCGAGGCCGACCTCCTGACCGACGCCTACGTCTCATACTGAGGGGAACGAACAATGAGCAGGAAGAGCTTCCGTCAGGCGATCAACGAGGCGCTGCGCCAGGAAATGCGCCGGGATCCCCGCGTCGTGGTCATGGGTGAGGACATCGCCGGCGGCGCCGGTGCACCCGGTGAGGATGATGCCTGGGGCGGCGTGCTGGGCGTAACGAAAGGCCTGGTGGGTGAGTTCGGGCGCGACCGCGTGCTCGATACGCCCCTCAGCGAGAGCGCCTATGTCGGCGCCGCGGCCGGTGCGGCTGCGACCGGACTTCGTCCCGTTGCCGAACTGATGTTCGTGGACTTCCTTGGCGTCTGCTTCGATCAGATCTTCAATCAGGCGGCCAAGTTTCGTTACATGTTCGGGGGCAAGGCGGTCACGCCGATGGTGATCCGGACGATGTACGGTGCCGGCTTCCGTGCCGCGAGCCAGCACAGCCAATGCCTCTACCCCATCGTCACCCACATCCCCGGCCTCAAGGTCGTCATCCCCAGCTCGGCCTACGAGGCGAAGGGCCTGCTGATCCAGGCCATCCGCGACGACGATCCGGTCATCTTCTTCGAGAACAAGACCATGTACGACCAGGAGGAGGAGGTGCCCGACGAATCCTACACCATCCCCTTCGGTGAGGCGAACCTGACCCGTGAAGGTGACGACATAACGATCGTTGCATTCGGCCGCATGGTGCAGGTGGCGAACGAGGCCGCGGACCGCCTGGAAAAGGATGGTATCACCTGCAACGTGATTGATCCCCGCACAACCTCGCCGCTTGACACCGGCACCATCCTCGATTGCGTGACCGAGACCGGCCGCCTGGTGATCGTCGATGAAGCCAGCCCGCGCTGCAACATGGCGACCGATGTTTCGGCCCTGGTGGCGCAGGAGGCGTTCGACGCCCTGCGCGCGCCGATCCGCATGGTCTGCCCGCCGCACGTTCCGGTGCCCTTCGCACCGAACCTCGAGGATCTCTACGTGCCGAATGCCGATCGGGTGGAAGCGGCCGTGCGCGCGGTGATGCGGCACCCGGCGCGGGAGAGGGCATAACGATGGGGCAGATCGTTCCGATCACCATGCCCAAGTTCGGCCTGGCGATGACCGAGGGCAAGGTCGCCTTCTGGGCCAGGCCGGAAGGGGCCGAGATCTTCGTCGGTGACGAGATCGCCGACATCGAGACCACGAAGATCACCAACGCCTACGAAAGCCCTGTTGCCGGCGTCCTGCGCCGGCACGTGGCGCAGGAGCAGGAGGAGCTTCCGGTCGGCGCGCTGATTGCCGTCGTCGCCGATCCGTCCGTCGCCGACACGGAGATAGATGCGTTTGTAGAACATTTTCGTGCCGAGTTCGCCACCCACGCGCGCGAGGCCGCTGCCCAGGCAGTGGAACCGCGGACGGTGGAGATCGACGGCCGCCCGATCCGCTATCTCGAAGCGGGCGCCGAACACGAAGGAAGAGCGATCGTCCTGGTCCACGGTTTCGGTGGCGATCTGAACAACTGGCTGTTCGTCCAGCCGGCGCTGGCCGAATCGCGCCGGGTGATCGCGCTCGACCTGCCGGGCCACGGCGGCTCGACCAAACTTGTCGGCGCGGGCGATCTGGCCACGCTCTCGGCCGCGGTCGCCGGCCTGCTGGCGGCACTCGACATCCCGAAGGCGCATCTGGTCGGCCACTCCCTCGGCGGCGCCGTCATCTTGCGCACCGCGCTCGATCACCCGGCCCGCGTCGCGTCGCTGACGCTGATCTCCTCGGCCGGTCTCGGGTCGGACATCGACGAGGCGTTCACGCGTGATTTCATCGCCGCGGGCCGGCGCAAGCAGCTCGAACCGGTGT
>DASQVN010000405.1:0-3023 GCA_035640755.1 Rhodopila sp. | reverse complement strand
GTCCATGATCCTGAGATCGAACGAAAAGCCGCCAGGTTGGGCGTCATGACCGTGCTGGAAAAGCCGATGTCTCATCACGAGCTTTTGCGGTTCATCGCGGTCTCGGTGGGCTGACCCAAGCCGCCGCCCACCGCCTGCCGGACGCGCGCCGCCCCGCCCGGCGCGCGCAGCTACGGGCGCCGGTGTGCAGGTGTCAGTACGCGGATCTGTGCATAACAAAGCACTGTCGCGCCACCGCCAGTGTCGCGAAATGTCG
The DNA here is from genome assembly GCA_035640755.1 of Rhodopila sp. Classification (GTDB taxonomy): domain Bacteria; phylum Pseudomonadota; class Alphaproteobacteria; order Acetobacterales; family Acetobacteraceae; genus Rhodopila. Next base: position 2,767 of record DASQVN010000405.1, on the reverse strand, counting down.
GCCACCTGCCGCGTCTCCGGCGACCGCAGATACGATGCAACGGCAATACGACATGACATCGCGCAGTAGTGTACGCGCCCGGCACACCGTATTATATGAACATTGCTGGATTGTCATCCATTCTGCTATGCGATGCCGGTGAATGCGTCCTCCGCAAAATTTCCTACCAGACTCGCATGTGTCCGCAAAATCATGTCAAAGATAAGGCAGCCCCGCCGGCAATTCCGGCCGACCCGCACAAGTCTTCTAGTCGCGGAATGAAGTCAAGGGCAGGCAGACACATGATATACCCCGCGAAATTACTTGAACCGCCGGAATGGTCTCGGCCGCACGCATGACTGTGCGCCTGCGTCGGCCGGACGCGCCCCCCAGATCACCCTTCCCGTATCACATCGATGTCAGCCGCCGCACCCAGGCGCACGCCTCATCCATCGCCGCCCCCGCCTTGTCCACTACGCCGGGCCAGAACAGGAACCCGTGATTCATCCCCTCCCACCGCTTCAACTCGGCCGGCACACCCGCCTGGCGCAGCCGCTCGGCGTAGTATTCGCCCTCATCGCGCAGCGGATCATATTCGGCCGTGACCACCAGCGCCGGCGGCAGGCCGCGCAGGTCCGCCGCGCGCAGCGGGCTGGCATGCGAGTCGGCTCCCTGCGCCGGGTCAGAGAGGTAATGGTTCCAGAACCAGATCATGCCCGCCCGCGTCAGGCCGTAGCCTTCGGCGTTCTCGCTCATCGATGGCGTGTTGGAATCGTAGTGGTCGGTCACTGGATAGAGCAGAAGCTGCCCGGCTAGGCGCGGCCCGCCCTCATCCCGGATGCGCAGCGCCGTCACCGCTGCCAGATTGCCCCCCGCGCTGTCGCCCGCCACGACGATCCGCCCCGGATCGGCCCCCAGCGCCGCCGCATTCGCCGCCGCCCAGCGCGTCGCCGCCAGGCAGTCCTCAGGCGCCGCAGGGAACTTGTGCTCCGGCGCCAGTCGGTAATCGACCGAAACGACGACGCAGCCCGACCCGGCGCACAAATTGCGGCACATCCCGTCATGCGTATCCAGGCTGCACACCACGAACCCGCTGCCATGGAAGAACACCATCAGCGGAAACGGACCCACGCCATGCGGGGTCCCATGCGGAGTATAGATCCGCAGCCCGAGCGACCCGCCCGGCCCCTGCATGTCCCGGTTCACGACGCGCGCGACCTCCGGCCTGCGCAGGCCCGGAAAGTCACGCGCCGCGAATTGCGCCCGCGCCTCGGCGACTGACAGCGTATGCAGCTCCGGCAGCCCGGCGCGCAGGTCGAGCAGCATCTGAATCTGTGGATCAATGGGCACTGTGCCGTTCCCTCCCTCTCGCCATGCTGGCCGTGCGGGGGCGCCTGCCGGCCCGCTACTGGGCAGCACGTCACAATACCCCTAGGTTTGCCCCATGGCTTCCGACATCACAACAGCCGCCCAGGCGCCAGCCCGAGGTGCGACCCCGAACCTGTTCCTGACGGTGTTCCCGTCGATCATGCTTCCGATGTTCCTGGCCGCGCTGGATCAGACCATCGTCGCCACCGCGCTGCCCGCGATCGCCGCCTCCCTTGGCGAGGTCGAGCGTGTCTCCTGGATCGTCGTCTCCTACCTCGTCGCCAACACCATCGCCGCCCCGGTCTACGGCCGGCTTGGCGACGCCATCGGCCGCAAGCGGATGATGTTCGTCGCCCTGTTCGTCTTCGTCGCGGCCTCGATCCTCTGCGCGCTGTCCGGCTCGATCCTTGCGCTCACCGCCGCCCGCCTGCTGCAGGGCGCCGGCGGCGGCGGCCTGATGACCCTCTCGCAGGCGCTGATCGCCGAGTCCGTGCCGCCGCGCCAGCGTGGCCGCTACCAGGGCTACCTCTCGGGCATGTACGCCTCCGCCGCGACCTTCGGCCCCGTCGCCGGCGGCTACCTGACCCAGCATTGGGGCTGGCATTCGGTGTTCCTGGTCAATCTCCCCCTCGGCCTGCTCGCCGCCCTGCTGGTGCTCCGCCTGCCCGCCCACCCCAGCACCGCCCACCCCAGCACCCGCGGGCCGATCCGCTTCGACGTCTGGGGCACCATCCTCTTCGCCGGCTTCATCGCCCCGATCCTGCTGGCCATGGAGCAGGCCCAGCGCTTCACCCCCGAGGTCCTGCCCGCCGTCGCCGCCCTGCTGGCCGCGGCGGCGCTCTCGCTGGTCCTGCTGGTCCGCCAGGAACGCCGGGCGAGAGCGCCCCTGCTGCCGATCCAGCTGTTTCGCCAGGCCGGCATCTGGCGCACCGACACCCTCGCCGCCTGCGTCGCCGGCCAGACCGTCTCGCTGGTCTCCTTCCTGCCGATGTACCTGCAGGTCGTGCGCCACGCCGGCACCGCGCATTCCGGAGTCCTGCTGCTGCCGCTCACCCTGGGCGTCGCGCTCGGTTCGCTCTGCTGCGGCCGGATCATCGCCGCGACCGGGCGCACCGCCATCCTGCCCTCCGTCGGCCTCGCCGTCAGCGCGACCATGCTGCTCTCGCTCGCCGCCTTCGCCCCGCACCTGGCGAACGGCACCATCATCGCCATGCTCGCCCTCGCCTCCGCCTGCACCGGCACCGCCATGCCCGTCGTGCAGATGACGGTCCAGACAGTTGCCGGCCCGCGCTTCCTCGGCGCCGCCGCAGCCTCCGTCCAGTTCTCCCGCTCGGTTGGCGCCTCCTTCGGCACCGCCCTGGTCGGCGCCGTGCTGTTCGCCGTGCTCGCCGCGCGCGACCCGCACGCCGCCGCCATGTTC
>DASQVN010000404.1:0-10440 GCA_035640755.1 Rhodopila sp. | reverse complement strand
GCGTGTGTCAGCCTCGCGCTGCAGCCCGATGCAGCTCGGCAGCGCCACGGTCGGGTCGGTCAGCAGGTAATAGGGACCGAGGGACGGGTTCTTGCCCACGGTGGAAAGCCCCAGCAGCGCCGCCTGGATGTGCGCATCCGCTCGGCCCGACTGCAGCGCCAGCGTGCATTCGTCGCGCGTCTTGTAGCCGACGAGCCTGGCTTTCGGGCAGTACCGCCGAGCCGCCGTCTCGTGCAGGGAGCCGATGTCAAAGACGATGGTGAGCTCGGGCTTGTTCAGGTCGTCCCACGTCTTCGGCGCCAGCCCATGCTTGGCCAGGCAGCCGAACGGATGCGTGATCATCGGATGGCTGAAGCTGATCGACAGGGCGCGCGCCGGCGTCGGGTTCAGCGCGAAGCCCATGTCGACCTTGTTGGACTGCAGGTCGAGGACCGAGTTGCCGTAGGTGCTTTCCACGTAGGCGAGCTGGGCATCGAAGACCTTGGCGAGATCCTTCGCCATCTCGATCGCGGCGCCGGACCATTCGCTGGTCGCGAGGTCCTTCTGGAAGTACGGCAGCTCGCCCGGCAGGGCGGCGATGCGCAGCACCTTGGTCCGCCGGATGCGGTCGAACGTGCTCTCGCCCTGCGTCTGCGCCTGCGCTGGCCCGACTGGGGCTGAGCCGATCAAGGCGGCCACCGGCGCCGCCCCTGCCAATACCGCGATACCGCGCCGGCCTACCCCCCTGCCCGGCTCACTCCCCTGCCCCGGCTCACTCCCCTGCAATGTGTCCGTCATCTGCTGCCCCTGTCCTGTGCTGCCCCCATCCTGTCCTGCCCATATCCTGCTCGATCGTTGCTGGCTATGTGACACAGCGGAACATTTGCCGCGCCTCCCACCCCCACGCAAGGCGGCATGGTAACGCAATCGCCCGGCCGTTGGCAGCGGGGTGCCGGCAGCCCGCACCGTGGCCGGCCGAGGCGCCCGCTAAATTCGCCGCGACCGGTTCCTGGGGTTGCGCTCGAATCGCCCGTCCGGCTTTAAGCACCTCTATCGAGCCTGAAGGGGGACGACACTACATGAAGCGGTTTCTGGCTGCCGTGGCGCTCACTGCCGCGACACTGCTGCAAGCATCCTGCGCTGCCAGCACGCAGGGTGAACAGCAGACACTGGTCGATCGCGCCACCCTGACGGTGCAGGAGATGATGACGACCTCGGTCTCGCACGACCCGCGCGACCTGATGCGCAATGCCCGTGGCGCGATCATCTGCCCGCGCATCTTCAAGGCCGGCTTCTTCTTCGGCGGCGAGGGCGGCCGCTGCGTCCTGCTCGCCCGCGCCGGCAACGGCACCTGGTCGTATCCCGCCTTCTATACCATCGGCAGCGGCAGCTTCGGCCTGCAGATCGGCATCGAGGACAGCCAGCTTCTGATGCTGATCATGACCCGCAAGGGCCTGAATGCAGTGCTGGACAGCCAGTTCAAGATCGGCGCCACCGCCGGCATCGCGGTCGCCACGGTGGGCGCCGGCGTACAGGGCTCGACCACCGCCGCGGTCGGCGCCGACATCGTCGCCTTCGCCGAATCGCGCGGCCTGTACGGAGGCATTTCGCTTGAGGGCAGCATCCTCTCCGCCAACACCGAGTGGAACCAGGCCTATTTCGGCCAGCGCTTCGCCGCTCGGCAGATCGTCATCGACATGCAGGGCAACAACCCCGGTGCCGATCCGCTGCGTGACCTGCTGACGCGCTACGGCAGCGGCGCGGCCCCGGCCAGCGCCGGTGTGGCACCGCCGCAGCCGCCGCCCGGCTACGCGCCCGCCTACCCGAACTACCAGCCGCCACCGCAGCAGGGCTCTGCGCCGACCTACCTCACGCCGCCCAACGCGCCAAGCCCCAACGCGCCAAGCCCCAACGCAACGGGACGTGGCCCGGTGCAGGAGCAGAACCTGGCACCGCCGGGCCGCTGAGGATATTTGCGGGCTGTACAGGACTCGGCGGGCGGCAAACAATAACATGCGAAAAGCGCAGAGTTGCCCCCGCAACAGTTTGCTTGACCCGGTAAACCGATCTGTGCACCCTGGGCGCGCATACCGGGCGTGTCCGCTGTCCAAAGAAGAATGGGCGCGGCCATGAGGCGTTGGCCCGCAATACTGCGGTGCCGACGGTGACTCGCCTTTGCTTCAGGAGAAGGAAATGAAGTTCCACACGTTCTCGACCGCGCTGCTCGCGGCTGGTCTGCTCGTCGGCGCGCCAGTCTTTGCCCAGACCACCACCGCCCCCACGGCCACACAAGGCAAGCAGCCGACCGACGGCGAAAGCCCGACCACCGTCGGCCCGGGCAGCAAGGCCTACAAGCAGCACACCCAAGGCATGGCGCACGCCGCCAAGCAGTCGACCGATGGTGAGAGCCCGACCACCGTCGGTCCAGGCAGCAAGGCCTACAAGCAGCGCACGCAGAGCATGGCACGCGCCGCGACCAAGCAGCGTACCGACGGCGAAAGCCCCACCATCGTCGGCCCGGGCAGCAAGGCGTTCAAGCAGAAGACCGACGGCGAAAGCCCGACCGTGGTCGGACCCGGCAGCGCCGCATTCAAGCAGAACTGAGCACACGTCACGGTCCCCGGCCAACCCGGCCGGGGATCCGCTCCTCTCGCCAGGATCGCGCCGCGGCATGATAGCCGGTCATTTGTCCGGTTCCCCATTGGCACGCAGGTGCGTATCGTCCTGCCGCGAAACGTGAAACGATCGCATGGACTAAGTCGCGTGATCGCTGGAGGCGGCATCGTCGGAAAGCGTGAATCACGCGACCAGACTAAAGCCGCGTGATCGCTGGAGGCGGGACCGTCGGAAAGCGTGAATCACGCAATACAATAAACGGGTAGAGCCGACACCAAAACAAGCGGGCAGCCTCGCATGACGCAGCGTCTCGTTCGTTGGGCAACTGTGTGGATGCTCCTCGTGGCCGCAGCGCCGTGGCAGCCGCTCCAGGCCGGGGACATCAGTGGCCCTCATTCCGACCTGATCCGCAGCCTGCTGCCCACCGTGGTCAATATCTCCGTCAGCCGGCCGGAAAAGCCGCAGGATACCCAGACCGGCATGGCCGCCGCATCAGGTCCGTCGGCCGATCCGGTGATCAAGAGCTATGTCGGATCGGGCTTCATCATCGATCCGTCCGGCCTGATCGTCACAAACTATCACGTCGTCGAGAACGCGGTCTCGATCAACATCACCTTCAGCGACGGCAGCGTCCTGCCCGGCAAGACCATGAGCGCGTCGCGCCTCGCCGACCTGGCGCTGGTGAAGGTCGAAGCCGATCACCCGCTGACCGCGGCACACTGGGGCGACAGTGATCGCATCGCGGTCGGCGACCAGGTCTTCGCCGCCGGCAATCCCTTTGGGATCGGGCTCTCGGTGTCCGCCGGCATTGTCAGCGGGCTGAACCGGGACATCCAGAACTCCCCCTACGATGCCCTGATCCAGACCGACGCGACGATCAACCACGGCAATTCCGGCGGGCCGCTGTTCGACATGCAGGGCAATGTCATCGGCGTCAACTCGGCCATCATTTCGCCCACCCCAGGCTCGGCCGGCCTCGGCTTCGCCATTCCCTCCAGCACGGCGAAGTTCGTCATCGAGCGTCTGCGCACCTACGGCTGGGTGCGGCCCGCCTGGATCGGCGTCAAGCTGCAGCAGGTCACGCCTGAGATCGCCCAGGGCCTGGGCATGAAGCAGGCCAGGGGCTCGATCCTCGCCTGGGTGCTGCCGGGCTCGCCGGCGCAGAAGGCGGGGCTGCAGATCGGCGATGTGGTCGAGCGCTACAACGATTACCTGCCGACCGATGAACGCGCCTTGCTGCGCGCCATTGCCAGCACGCCGGTCGGCGACACGATGAAACTGCTGGTCCGCCGCGGCGGCACCGAGCATACGGTTGCCGTCCTGGCCGCCGAATGGCCGCGCGATCAGTGGGATCAACGCGATGCGCCGGTGCAGGCACAGAAGCCGAAGGTCGTCATTCCCCCCGATCTCGGGCTGGCGCTGGCGGCCATACCGGCCGACCATCGGTCCAGCATGGGGCTGGAGCAAGGGCTGACCGGCGTGCTGGTCAGCGCCGTTGCGCCGAACTCCGACCCGTCCCGCCGCGGCATGGCCAACGGCGATGTCATCCTGCGGGTGCAGGACAAGCCGGTCGCCACGCCGGCCGACGTGCAGGCCGGCGTCGACGCCGCCCGCGCCGACAAGCGGGACTACGTGCTGATGCTGGTGCTGCCGAAGGTCCGCGATGTCCCGGGCCCCAAATGGGTCGCCCTGGCGCTTGGCACGTCCGAGGGCTGATCCCAGAGCAGATCGCGAAAGCGCGGCACGTGCGGGAGCGTGAATCTGCTCTACAAATCAATGTCTATAGCGGATCGCGGCAGAGCGGAACGTCGTGCCGCATAGGTCCGCACACTTCCGTCCCCGCACACTTCCGTCATGGCCGGGCTCGACCCGGCCATCTGCCCGACGGCCGTGCCACAACGGGCCGTGGCACTCTCAACGCGTAGCTGGCCGGACCTGACGTAGGGGGCCGGCGCAGCGCAATATCACGGCTCCTGGCACCACCTGGTCAGGCGTGCAGCCGGGAAATATCCAGCAAAACGTTCGCTTCCAGCGCCTTCTCGTCCAGCCGGTGCTTCACCAGGTCGCCGATGCTGACGATCCCGACCAGCTTGCCGTCATCGATCACCGGCAGATGCCGGATCTTGGCGTTGGTCATCGCCGCCATCGCATCATCAACCCGGTCGCTCGGGCGACAGGTGATCACCGGCGAGCTCATCAGCCGCTCGACCGGAAAGGTCAGCACCTGCGCCCCATGCGCCGCGATCGCGTTGACGAAATCCCGTTCCGAGAAGATGCCCGCATGGTGCATCCAGTCATCCTCGACGACCACCGCGCCGATCCGGTGTTCGGCCAGCTTGCGAACAGCGAATTCCACCGTATCCGCGGTGCGGACCCTCACGACCTGACGACCCTTGCCACGCAACACATCGGAGATGGACATCGCAGCGCTCCTTTCATGCAACGAAAGACGATGCATACATGGGCAGCATGACGGCCGTTCTCAAACGCATGGCCAATAGTTCAGAGAGCGGGCAGATTCACGCTGGCGCTATAGTTATGCGACGGTTCTGCCGTCCCTTGTTTTCAATTTTCAGCACGCGCACCGATCCTATCTCGCTGGTGCGGGAAACATGTGTGCCGCCGCACGGCTGCAGGTCCACCGGCGCCTCCCCTTCGCCGATCCGCATCAGGCGCAGGCGCCCGTTGCCGCGGGGCGGCTGCACCGACATGGTGCGCACCAGGCCAGGATCGGTATCCAGCACGCTGTCATCGACCCATTCGATGCGCACCGGATGGTCGGCTGCGATCAGGGCGTTCAACCCCGCTTCAACCGCTTCCTTCGTCGGCGGGTTGGGCAGGTCGAAATCCAGCCGCGCCTTGTCGGCGCCCACCGCCCCGCCGGTCACCGCGGCGCCCTTGATCAGACTGCACAGCAGATGCAGCGCCGTGTGCATGCGCATATGCGCATAGCGGCGCTGCCAGTCGATCGCGGCCTCCACCATCGTGCCGGCCGGCGGCAACGCCGCCCCGGCCTCCGGCACATGCAGGATCGCGTCGCCCTCGCCCTTGATGGTGTCGGCCACCCTCATCGTGCCGCCATCCCAGCGCAGCGTGCCGGTATCGCCCGGCTGCCCGCCGCCGCGGGCATAGAACACGGTGCGGTCCAGCACCACGCCCTCCGGCCCGCTGGCCACCACTGTGCCGGAGGTCGAGGCCAGCGCCGGCTGGTCCAGAAACAGGCGTTCGGTCATGCAGTCCTCCAGGCCTCGCGCAGTGCGGCGCGCTTCGCCGCCAGCCAGAACAGGGCGAGCGCAGTGACGGAATTGGTGAACCGGCCGGCAAACACCGCCGCGATCGCCCTTTCGGCCGGCCAGACCCGGGCGCGGATATCCTCCGACTCGGCAATCTCTCCGGCGTGGCCGGCAATCCCCTCGGCATCTGCCGGGGGCGCGGTGACACGCCCGGCATACAGATGGCAGATCTCGTCCGCACCGCCGGGGGTCAGCACGAAGGCGCCGATCTTCTCCATCCGGTCGGCCGAGAGGGCCATCTCCTCCTGCATTTCGCGGCGGATCGTGTCGGCGGGGTCCTCATGCGGCTCGCACAGGCCCGCGGGCAGCTCGACCAGCATCGGGTCGACGCCGGCCGCCAGCGCCGGCAGCCGGAATTGCTCGATCAGCACGACCTGGTCCGTGACCGGATCATACGGCAGCAGCGCGGCGGCCGGGCCGCGGCGCCAGAGTTCCCATGTGCGGATCTCCGACATCCGCCCGTCGAAGCGCCGGTGGCGGAAGCGGACCTGGTCCAGCGGGAACCGCCCGGACCAGACGCGCTGTTCGGACACGATCTCCACGTCGGGGTGCGGCGGAATGGCAGCGGTGGGACGATGCGGCATAAGACCTAGAGAGGCCGGCCGCACCGCCATGTCAACCACGGCGGAAGACGCTGACGCTCTCAAGCCGGGGTGACCACAGGAATTGGTCGATCGCCACCGCCGCCGCCAGCTTGTATCCCGACGCATGCAGCGCCCGCGCATCGCGTGACAACGTACCCGGATTGCAACTGACATAGATCACCGTCGCGAGGCCCGAGGCGGCAATCTGCGTCATCTGCGTCGGCGCCCCGGCATGCGGCGGATCGAGCACCACGGCGGCATGGCCGGACAGCTCCCTCGCCTGCAGCGGCTGGCGCCTCAGGTCGCGCTGGAACGCCTCGATCCGGCCGCCAAGCCCCGCCTGGCTGATCCCGCGGCGCAGCGCTGCAAACGCAGCGGCATTACCCTCGAACGCCGTCACGCGCACCCGTGCAGCCAGTGCGAAGGTCAGTGTGCCGCAGCCGGCATAAAGCTCCGCCACACGGGTCTTGCCGGTGATCCTGGCCGGCAGGGCGGACAGGACCGCCTCGACCATCGCCCGCTCCCCGTCCGCCGTGGCCTGCAGAAAGGCGCCCGGCGGCGGACTGACCTGCACACCCGACAGGTTCGTCCAGACCGGCTGCAACTGACACACGGTTTCCGGCGGTGCCGCGCCAACGGCGACCGAGACCCGCGGCAGGGCGTGGGCGCGCGCGAGCGCCGCCAGCGCGGTCCGGTCCGCCACGCCCGGTTCGGCATCCACGCGCAGCAGCAGATCGGGACCGGCGTCCAGCAGGTTCATCACCACCGATCCCTCCCGCCGGATCGCCCGCAGCCCGCTCAGCAGCGCACGCAGCGGCCCGATCAGCTCCATCAGCCGCGGATGCAGGATCAGGCAATCGGCCAGGTCAACCACCTCGGCCGAACGGGGCGCATGCAGGCCGAAGCAAAGGCCCGCAGCAGTTCGGCGCACGGCGAAATCAAGCCGGCGACGCTCCCCGGGCATGCCGGGGTGGAAGGGGATCGGCTCCGGCACCTCAAGCCCGGCAGAGCGCAGGGCGCGCGAGAGAAGGTCCGCCTTCCAGGCCCGGTAGGGCGCTTCCTGCCAGTGCTGCAGCGCGCATCCGCCGCATGCGCCGAAATATCCGCACGGCGGCACGGCCCGTTGCGGGCTTGGCTCCCGGATCACCTCGGCGCAGGCGAGCCAGCCCTCCCCGCGTTTCGCAACGGGGCGGGCCAGCACCCTCTCACCCGGCAGTACACGCGGCACATAGGCCGGGGTGCCGTCGGGAAGGCGCCCGATGCCGTCGCCCTCCCCGCCGATCCGCTCGACGCGGAGGTCGGCGGGCTCCGGCAGTCCGGCGTGCAGGCGTGGTCCGGCGTTCATGCGGCGATCAGGCATTGCACCACGGACATTGGCACGACCCCGACCGAAAACAGCCGCTCGCACGCGCCGTCAAGCCGATACGTCGTCTTAACATCTTCTTAAGTCTTTCATGAAAAGGATCAATTCAATCGCCGCTACGCGTGGGGCAGCGCGGGAGGTGCAAGCAGACGAGGAATCCCGCCAGTGAGGCAGCCGGCCCTGTCGATCCGTTCAGTCCTGATCACCCTGGGCGCCTTCAGCATCGTGGTTGCCATGGGACTCGCCGGCTTTGCCCTGCTTGCCACCCAGCACCAGTTGGACGCGCGCAACCGAATCGTGCTGCTGGAGCAGGCGTTGCACAACCACAGCGCCGCCGACGCCTTCATGGACGATATCCGTGCCGACGTCCTGCGCGCCGTACTGCACTCGGTCGGGTTCAACAAGGAGGACAGCAGTTTCATCCGCGATGAGCTGCGGCACCATATCGATGTCGTGACGACGGGGATCGGCGAAAACCTGACACTCGCCCTGCCGCCGGACCTGCACGGCAGCTACGTCAGAATTGCCGAGTTGATGGATGTGTTCGTCGGGTCCGGCCACGCCGCGGTGGAGCTTGCGTTCGCCGATGCCACTGCGGGGGCGGCGAATTTCGAGCATTTCCGGCACGATTTTTCCGCGCTGGAAGAGCTGATGGACAAGGTGCGCGACGTGCTGCGTGATGAGGTCGCAGAGGTCCGCAGGGAAGCGACCGTGGCGGCAACCCGCGCCAAGCACATGATCATGGCCTCATGCGCCGTCGCCGTGCTGGTGCTGGCGCTGATCACACTGGTCGCGGCGCGCATCGCGCAGCGGATCACCGCGGACCTCGCCACCTCACGCGAGGAGGCGCACCACCTCGCCCTGCATGACGCGCTGACGGGCCTGCCCAACCGGGCGTTCCTCGCCGAACGTCTGAATCAGAGCATGGCGCATGCGCAGCGCACCGACACCATGCTGGCGATGCTGTGCCTCGACCTCGACCGCTTCAAGCAGGTGAACGATACACTTGGCCACCCCATCGGCGATGCCCTGCTACGCGCCGTCGCCGACCGCCTGCGCGGATGCGTACGCCAGTGCGACACCGTGGCACGCCTGGGCGGGGATGAGTTCGCCATCATCCAGGCTCCCCTCGCCCGCCTCGACGACGCCGCCGTGCTCGCCGAACGGATCGTCCAGTCGCTGTCCGAGCCTTATGACCTCAATGGCCATCAGGTGGTGGTGGGCACCAGCGTCGGCATCGCGCTCGTCCCCGACGATACGACCGATCCCGCGCATCTGCTGAAGATGGCCGACCTGGCACTGTACCGGGCGAAGAAGGAAGGCCGCGGCACGTTCCGCATGTTCGAGCCCGGAATGGACACCAGGCTCCAGGCTCGGCGGATGCTGGAACTCGACCTGCGCCGAGCGGTGATGATGCAGGAATTCGAGCTGCACTATCAGCCGCTGATCGACGTGGCGTCCGGCCGGGTGACCGCGCTGGAAGCGCTGGTGCGGTGGCGCCATCCGCAACGGGGTCTGGTCGCGCCGGATGAGTTCATCCCGCTCGCCGAGGAAACCGGTCTGATCGGCCCGATCGGGGCTTGGGTACTGGAACAGGCCTGCGCCGATGCCGCCCGATAGCCGGGGGCGGAAGTGCGGGTCGCCGTCAACATCTCCGCCGCACAGTTCAAGGGCGCTGGGCTCGTCGCCGCCGTCGAGCATGCCCTGGCCGCCGCAGCGCTGCCGCCGGAGCGCCTGGAGCTGGAGGTCACGGAAACCGCACTGATCGTCGACGCCGAGACAACGCTGGTGGTCCTGCGTGAGCTGCGGGCCAAGGGCATCCGGATCGCGATGGATGATTTCGGCACCGGCTATTCGTCGTTGGGCTACCTGCGCAGCTTCCCGTTCGACAAGATCAAGATCGATCGTTGCTTCATCCGCGACATTGAGACCAGCGCCGATTGCAAGGCGATCGTGCGTGCCGTGACCGGCCTGAGCAGCAATCTCGGCATCGCGACCACGGCGGAAGGCGTGGAAACGCTCAGCCAGCTGGAGCAGCTGCGCGCCGAAGGGTGCGACCAGGTCCAGGGCTACCTGTTCAGCCGGCCAGTCCCGGCGGAGCAGGTCGCGGCCCTGCTGAACCGGAAGTTGACGGGCCTCCACGCGGCACCCGATGCCGGCCCGCAACCAACCACTTTACCATGAAGAAACAGACTGCTGGTACACCGAATACTCAGGAAATGCTACACAGCACAAGGTAGTTTCGTGAAGACTACGACACGGCGTCCCTCCGGCCGCCTGCTTGCGCTGCTGGGCGCGGCCGCGGCCCTGGCGCACCCGGCGGCCGCCGGTCCGCCATTCCTGACGAACGGCGCCGCGACGGTCGGAAAGATGGACGGTCGGTGCGGAAATTTTCCATACCACACCGATCGCCCGGGGCAGCCCCAGGGCAGCAAGAACGGCACGGGATTCAACGTCGGCGCGATCTACAACATCAGCAACATACATCACGTCATGGGCTCGATCGGACGCAACCTGACCAACGCAGATGAGATCAACGGTTTATCGGTCTACGTGGGATATCAGACGACCTTCTGACGGACACCTCGTAGCTACACGGCCCTGG
>DASQVN010000403.1:0-5214 GCA_035640755.1 Rhodopila sp. | reverse complement strand
AAAGGCGGCCTCTGGGACGACAAGGCCGATCGAACACATGCTGCCGGTCAACCGCTGGCAGTCGGTGCAGTGGCAAGCATAGACATGGATCGGCGCCTGGGTGATTTCGTAGCGGACGGCACCGCAGATGCATCCGCCGGTCAGTGGCAGCTTCATCGGACACCTCGTATCCACATACCATACCGCGGTCTCAACCCGCTCCGAAACACCAGACGTGCAACCGCTGCCCGCCCCGCGCTTTCTCCCCGGCCATGAAGCTCTTTCTCGACCTTGACGGCGTGCTCGCCGACTTCGACGCCGGCGTCCAGGCCGTCACCGGCCGCCGCCCGGAGGAGCCGCCCATCAAGACAATGTGGGCCGCCCTGGCCCGCGCCCCGGCCTTCTTCGAAACCCTGCGCTTCATGACCGACGCCGAGGTGCTGTGGGCGTTCTGCAAGCCGCATCACCCGACCATCCTCACCGGGCTGCCGCGCGGCACCTGGGCACCCGAGCAGAAGAAGCGCTGGGTCGCCAACATGCTCGGCGCCCATGTGCCCATCATCACCTGCATGACCCACGAAAAGCCACGTTGGTCCGGCCCCGGTCACGTCCTGGTGGATGACCGCCCCGACGATCCAGCAGGACTGGGAGAAGAAGGGCGGCACCTTCGTTCGCCACGTCTCCGCCGCACACTCGATCGTCGCCCTGCGCCGCCTCGGCTTCAACGACCCTCGGGCCGAGCCACGCTCCACGCCGCACCCAGCCTGACCGACCGCGGCTGCGGTGCGCAGCCGGAGCCCGTGTCCCAGCCGAAGGAATCCGGCCGCAGCGTCAGCGGTAGATCCGAAGCGGTTGCCGCCACGGCACACCGGCTTCTGGCGGCTCGGGGATCGTCGGTACCGGGTCGGTCGGCGGCGGCACCTCTGCCGGCGGAACATCCTGGCCGGGGCCGGGAAGTTCGGGCGGCAGAGGCTGCTGGGGCTCGATCGCCATGCTGTCCCTCCTGCTATTTTTCCAGCACGTAGCTGCCGGGCGCATCCTGCAGCGGCGGATACGCGGCGCTGCCCATCGCCGGCGGCTGGCCTTTCGCCCCCGCCCGCGCCGCCAGCCACGCCGACCAGTCGGTCCACCAGGAACCGTCGCGCCTCTCGGCCGCCTCGCGCCATTGCTCCGGCGTCCGTGCGGCCGTCTCGCTTGTCCAGTATGTGCCCTTGCCGCCGGGCGGGTTGATCATCCCCGCAATATGCCCGCTGGACGCCAGCACGAATCGCACCTTGCCGCCGACCAGCCGCGTGATCCGCCAGGCCGCCTCCCACGGCACGATGTGATCCCTTTCGGCGCCGACCGCGTACATGTCGAGCGTGATGCGCCCCAGATCGAGGCCGACTCCCTTCAGCTCGACCTTGCCCGGCACGATCAGGTTGTTCTCGGAATATGTGTTGCGCAGGTACCAGGAATGCGCGGTCCGCGCCATCCGGGTGCCGTCGCTGTTCCAGTACAGCAGGTCGAATGCCGGCGGCTTCTGGCCCAGCAGGTAGTTGTTCACCACGTTCGACCAGATCAGGTCGTTGGAGCGCAACAGGTTGAACATGTTGGACATCTCGCGGCTGTCCAGGTACCCCCGCTCCATCATCTGCTGCTCGATGAAATCGATCGTCGGCTCGCCCAGGAACACCGCCGTGTCGCCGACTTTGCTGAAATCCTGCAGCGACACCATGAACGTCGCCGACTTGAACCGCGTGTCCTCCTTCGCCGCAAGCCAGGCGAGCGTCATCGACAGCAGCGTCCCGCCGATGCAATAGCCCATCACGTTGACATCCGGGCTGCCGGTGATCTCCCGCACCACATCGCTCGCCGCCAGCGGCCCGAGGTCCATGTATTCGTCGATCGTGGTATCTTCCATCGACGCATCGGGGTTCCGCCAGGACAGCATGAACACGGAAAAGCCCTGTTCGACGAGGAACCGGACCATGCTGTTCTTCGGCTGCATGTCCATGATGTAGAACTTGTTGATCCAGGGCGGGATGATCATCAGCGGCGTCCTGTGCACGGTCTTCGTGCTGGGCGCGTACTGGATGAGCTCGATCAGCTTGTTGCGGTACACCACCTTGCCCGGCGTCAGCGCCAGGTTCCGCCCCGGCGCAAACGCGGTCGTATCGACCATGCTCAGCTTGCCCTGCTGCACGTCATGCAGCAGGTTGCGTACCCCCTCGGCCAGGCTCACCCCGCCGGTCTCGATCGCCCGGTGCAGCGCCTGCGGGTTGGCGGCCAGCAGCAGCGTCGGGCTCATCGCATCGACGAACTGCCGCATGTGGAAATCCAGCCGCTGCCGCTCTGCCTCCGGCAGATCATCGACCTCATGCGTCCGCCGCAGCAGCCAGTCGGAGGCCAGCAGATACAGCTCCTTCAGCGTGCGGTAGGCCGGGTTGGCGTGCCATTCCGGCGCGGCAAACCGCTTGTCGGCCTTCGCCGGCTCCTCATTCGGCTGCGCCAGGCCAAGCCAGCGCTGGCCGGCTTCATTCCACATTTCAAACGTTGTCTGCCACAGCCGAGCGTTGAGATTGACGGCCTCGGCCATTGCCTTGCCGGGCTGGCGCAGCGAATGCAGCCACACCGTGCGCAGCGCCCGTGCGATCTCCGCCCAGTCGACCGGAATAACGTCGCGCAGCGGATTGGCATTCAGCGCCTGCTCCATCGCGTGCAGCATCGGATCCCTGGACAGCATATCCGCAAGCTGCTGCACGCCGCTCTGCAGCACCGCACCTGCCACTTCGTCGGGGTTCGCCTGCCACGGTCCCGCTCCGGAACCGGGCTGCCCGGCAAGCTTCGCCGTCGATTCAAGCCACGACGTCCACAGGCCCAGCATCATCTCGTGGCCGGAGGAGGGGGGTGGGGTGCCCGTGCGCCCGATGCGTTCCGTTGCCATGACGTTTGCGTTCCCTGTTGATGCCGGTGAGGCCTGGCGGCCACCCCGTGCCGTTTGGTTTGCCGTCTAGTTTCCTGCGGCCTCAATGCGGGACCTGGGCGAACGGTTTCAGCGGCGCACACTCAGCACCACGGCCCCGTTGCGCACTTGCATCCTTCGTCGATCCCCCCATCATCCACCTGTGATAAAGGAAATATCCGGAGTCCCCCGCTGCCTCGCTTGCAGCTCACGCCATCGTGGACAAAGTTCCCGCCGCGTGATCGGTGGCGGCGAACCCGTCCTGCCTTGTGCGTGCTGCTCGCACCGCACGACCTGGGCGTGCTGTTCGCACGATGGAAACCATCAGTCACGCGCCCAGACAACAAGCCTTGATGCTACCCGGTGGGAAACCGGAACGGGAGAGGAAACGGAAATGAAACTGTGGAAGCCACGCTGGCCCAGGCAATGCGCCGGCCCCCTAACGGTCGTCGCTATCGCAGCCATCGCCATCTTTGCCTGCGTGCCCGCGTACGCCCCTGCACACGCCGACGAAGCCCTCGACCAGGCGATGCAGAACCGGAACAACTGGCCGATGTACGGCCACGGCTATGACAACACCCGCTACAGCCCTCTCAACCAGATCAGCGACCAGAACGTCAACCAGCTCAAGCTCGCCTACGCCTTCCAGCTCGGCGCGCTGCGCTCCAATGAGGCGACGCCGATCGTGATCGGCGACACGCTCTATATCTCCAGCTCCTCCGGCCCGCGCGCCGTCTATGCCCTCGACGCCCGGACCGGAAAGATCAAGTGGCAATACCAGCCCATCATCGCCGAGGACGTCGAGCCATTCGTCTGCTGCGACCTTGACAGCCGCGGCGTCTCCTTCGCCGCCGGCAAGATCCTGTTCGGCACCCTCGACGGCCATCTGATCGCGCTTGACGCCAACACCGGCAAGGAGTTTTGGAACACCGTCGTCGTCGACTACAAGCAGGGCTCCGCCATCACCTCGCCGCCGCTGATCGTCAAGAACATGGCGATCACCGGCTTCGCCGGCGGCGAATACGGCGCGCGCGGCGCCATCCAGGCCTATGATCTCAACACAGGCAAGCAGCTCTGGAAGACCTGGACCATCCCCGGCCCCGGCGAGCCCGGCAACGACACCTGGAAGGGTGACAGCTGGCAACATGGCGGCGGCGCTGCCTGGCAGGTCGGCTCCTACGACCCCAGGACCAACACCGTCTTCTATGGCACCAGCAATCCAAGCCCTTGGAACGCCGCCGTGCGCAGCGCCGGCACTTCCGACTACGGCAAGCTGACCAACCTCTATACCTCCAGCACCCTCGCGCTGGACGCCGACACCGGCAGGATCAAGTGGGCCATCCAGTCCACCCCGGCCGAGGCCTGGGACTACGATGGCGTCAACGAACTCGTCCTTGCCGACATCAATATCGGCGGCACGCAGACGCCGGTGCTGATGAAGGCCGACCGCAACGGCTTCTTCTTCGTCGCCAACCGCGAAACCGGCAAGCTGATCTCCGCCAGGCCCTTCGTCCCGGTCAACTGGGCCAAGGGCTATGATGAGGAGGCTGGCCGCCCGATCGAGGACCCCGCCAAGCGCCCGCGCATGGACTACAAGGCCACCGACATCTGCCCGAGCTGGATGGGCGGCAAGAACTGGCAGCCCATGTCGTTCAACCCGCAGACCGGCCTGGTGTACGTGACCACCAACAACATGTGCCAGGACATGCAGGGCGCCGAGGTCACCTACCGCCGCGGCACATTCTACCTGGGCAACGACTTCGCCGTGAATCCCGGTCACGGCGACCATCTGGGCCAGTTGCTGGCGCTCGACCCCGCCACCCAGAAGCCCGCCTGGACGATGAACCTGCCGCTGCCCTGGAATGGCGGCACCATGACCACCGCCGGCAACCTGGTCTTCTTCGGCGACATCACCGGCCAGTTCCATGCCCTCAACGCGAAGACCGGCCAGCCGCTCTGGCAGATCAACGTCGGCAGCGGCGTCGGCGCCGGCCCCATGACCTACGAGGTCGATGGCAAGCAATACGTCGCCATCCTCGTCGGCCGGGCGGAATCTCCACCCGCATTCATGGGAGAGGTCGGCAAGAAGATCATCGCCGCCACGCCCGAGGGCGGTACGCTCTTCGTCTTCACCCTGCCATGACGCGCTGCGCATCCCGAAACGCACGGTGGCCCCGCGTGGCCACCGTGTCCGCCCTCCTCGCCGCCGCCACATTGACCCCGGCGGCGGCGGATGAACCCGCGCCCTTCCGCCTGTGCGCCGATCCCGACAACCTGCCGTTCAGCAGCAC
>DASQVN010000402.1:0-4065 GCA_035640755.1 Rhodopila sp. | reverse complement strand
GCACAGATCGACAGTCCGCTCCGCCTCCGAAGCGTCGGCATGTTCAACGATCCGCTGCACCAGCCCGTCCGCCCCGCTGATTACCCGCCCATACCGCCCCGGATCATTCGGCCGGAACGCCAGCAGCGACAGCCCGTCCGGCGCATGCTCCGCCAGCAGCCGCCGCAGGGTCGCCGGCCGGATCAGCGGGCTGTCGGCATACAGGATTGCCACCTGCCCGTCGCCGAAATGCGCCGCCGCCTGCAGAGCCGCGTGCGCCGTGCCGAGCCGTTCGTGCTGCGCGACGCAGACATGCGGCGCCGCCTCCCGCGCCACCTGCTCCATCTCCGGCCCCAGCACCACGACGATCCGGTCGAACACCTCTTCGCAGCTTCCCAGCAGGTGCCGCAGCATCGACCGTCCGGCCAGGCGGTGCAGCGTCTTTGGCAGCGACGATTTCATCCGGGTGCCCAGCCCGGCGGCCAGCACAATGGCGGTTGCTTGCATGCGCAGTCCCTGCTTCGCTTACCCCAGAGCGTGATTGGCCCCCAGAGCGTGACCGGCCCCCCAAAGGTGATCGGCCCTCAAGGAGATCGCCTGAACAGCCCGGCGGCGTAAATCACGCTCTCAGACTAGGCGTAGCGGCGGCGGACAACCAATGTCAAAGCCTGTCGTTATGCTATTGGTTCAATTCGCGTTGCGGAGTGCAACTGGTGGCCCGGACCCTTCTGCTGGATCTCGACGGCACCCTCGTCGATACGGTGCCGGACCTGACTGCGGCGCTGAACCACCTGATGCACGCGCGCGCCCTGCCGCAATTCACCACCGCCCAGGTCGCCCGCATGGTCGGCGACGGTGTCCCCGTCCTGCTCGCCCGCGCCTTCGCTGCCCGCAACCGCGAGCCGGACCCGGCGGCGATCCCCGACTTCATGGCCGACTACGAGGCCAACGTCGCCGCCGCAAGCCGCCTCTTCCCCGGCGTCGCCGCCGTCCTGGCCGACATGAAAGGGCAGGGGTGGCATCTCGCGGTCTGTACCAACAAGCCCGAGCGCGCCGCCCGGACGCTGCTCGCCCATCTCGGCCTGCTGCCGCTGTTGGCCGCGGTCGGCGGCGGCGACAGCTTCCCGGTACGCAAGCCCGACCCCGCGCACCTGCTCGCCACACTGGCCCGCGCCAACGGCCAGCCTGCCGGCGCCGTCATGCTGGGCGACCATCGCAACGACATCGCCTGCACGCGCGGCACCGGCATCCCTACCATCTTTGCTGCCTGGGGTTACGGCACCCCCGAGATGGCCACGGGCGCCGCCGCCGTCGCCCACACCATCCGCGAAGCCGCAGCGATCGCCGAACGCCTGCGCCCACCCCCCTGAACTCCGCACCCAAACGGGGCACCAACATGAGCGGTAGCACGAACATGAGCGGCACCGGCCCAACCCCATCGGTCCTGCACCGCGTCGTCGTGGTCGGCGGCGGCGCCGGCGGGCTGGAGCTCGTCACCCGCCTCGGCTGCAAATATGGCCGCCCGGGACGCGCCGACATCACGCTAATCGAGCGTTCCCGCACCCACCTCTGGAAGCCGCTCCTGCATTCCGTCGCCGCCGGCAGCCTCGACCGCTCCCAGCACGAGCTGAACTACCTCGCGCAGGCGCACTGGAACCATTTCAAGTACCGCTACGGCGAGATGGTCGGCCTCGACCGCGCCAACCGCCGCATCCAGCTTGCCGCCACCTTCGACGACGACGGCCGCGAGATCACCCCGGCTGGGACCGTGGACTACGACACGCTGGTCATCGCCATCGGCAGCGTCACCAACGATTTCGGCACGCCCGGCGTGCACGAATACGCCGTGCCGCTGGAAACCCCCGAACAGGCTTCCCGCTTCAACCGCCGCCTGGTCAACGCCTGCCTCCGCGCGAACACCCAGGCCGACCCCGTCCGCCCCGGCCAGCTCCACGTCGCCATCATCGGCGCCGGCGCCACCGGCACCGAGCTCGCCGCCGAGTTGCACCGCACCGTCCGCGCCGTCGTCGCCTACGGTCTCACCCGCATCGACCCCGAGCGCGACATCCGCATCGTGCTGATCGAGGCCGCGCCCCGCATCCTCCCCGCCTTGCCCGAGCGCATCGCCGATGCGACCATGACCTTGCTCCAGCAACTTGGTGTCTCGGTCCGCACCAACGCCCGCGTCAGTGAGGTCCGTGCCGACGGCGTCTGCCTCGCCGACGGCACCTTCATCCCCAGCGAGCTCGTCGTCTGGTCCGCCGGCGTGAAGGCCCCCGATGTCCTGCGCGATATCGGCGGGCTGGAGACCAACCGCAGCAACCAGCTCGTCGTGCTGCCCACCCTGCAGACCACCCGCGACCCCAACATCTTCGCCATCGGCGACTGCGCCGCCTGCCCGTTGGAAGGCTCGCCCCACCCGGTGCCGCCGCGCGCCCAGGCCGCCCACCAGATGGCCTCCCACATGGTCCGTCAGATCGGGCGGATCCTGACCGGCGCGCCCCTCCAGCCCTTTCGCTATCGCGACTTCGGCTCCCTGGTGTCCCTCGGCCGGCACAGCACGGTTGGCAGCCTGATGGGCTTCCTGGTCGGCAGGAGCTTCTTCATCGAGGGCTACTTCGCCCGCCTGATGTACCGCTCGCTCTACAAGATGCACCTGGCCGCCTTGCACGGCCGCACCACCGTCGCCTGGCGCACCCTTGCCAGCGGCATCACCCAGCGGCCCGAGCCCAGCGTGAAGCTGCATTGACGCACGCCGCCCGGGAGATGAGCACCGAAAGCGGCCCAGGCATCAGCGCGAATGTCACGATCAGCGCGAATCTCACGGCCACCGCGAACCTGCGGCATTGTCCCGCTCCAGGCCACCGGCAGCCCCCATTCCGGTCATGTCCCGCGTGGGCGTCAGGTTGGCGATCAGCATACGGAATCGCCAGTTCTGTCCCTCCTGGATCAGCAGCCCCGCAAAATGCCCACCGATGCGCTTGCCCTCGTTCTTGCCGCTGCCGATCAGGGAATACCGGCCGGTCAGCCAGACCATGTTGCCGGCGGCGTGTGCCTCGCTGAGGATGCCCTCCTCTTTCGTCCAGCCCGCCTTGATCCGATCGGCAATGGCCGCCTCGATGTCACGCCGGTTCCTCAGCACCTTCCCGGCGGGCGTAAAGTATTCCGTCTGGTCGGCGAACAGGCTGGCCACGCCAGCCGCATTGCCGGCATTGTAGTTAGTCCCGAACTGGCGGGAGATCGTCACAGCCGCGTCCTGCGCAGCCTGGTCGGAGATCGCCGGACCTTGCTGTGCCGGACCTTGCTGTGCAAGTGCAGGCGCCCAGGAGACCAGGGCGGCAACAAGGCACGCGGTCAGTGTGCGGCGAATCATGTTTCCTCCTGCCGGTTGCGGTGGGCCCGGCCACCTCGCCGGACAGGCATCTGCCACGCCCTTCAACCGATTTATGCGATGCCGCTTCATCATCACAGAATCACATCCGACGGCGTACGCAAGCCAGCCCGAAAGAGCGTTGCCCTCACGGTCCGGTCGGCCCTCACGACCTATCGGCCCTCGACTTGTCGGACCGAGAGCGGCGCAACGCCATGCCGGTTCCCCGAGCGGCAGAGCATAAACTGTTCATCACTGCACCGGCCGGCGGCTCTCATATGGATGTCGCGTGCCAGATCGAGCGCGTGATCGTTTGCGGCGGACCCGTCAGAAAACGTGAATCACGCGCTCAAACAACAAACCTATTGCGCGTTCCGTACCGCTGAATCGGCCAAATTCAGCGGATCGCGCCATATGTATCGAATGCGCGCCACGCCACCCGCAGCGGTTCCCGGAACGCGAAACGCACCAGATGCCGAGCCACCACGTCCTGGACCTGCGCGAGCTTCACGGTGTCCGGCGCCTCGGCTTCCAGCCGCAGCACTCCCCCTCGGCCCGCACCCGGCAATCGCCCGT
Organism: Rhodopila sp.; assembly: GCA_035640755.1. Classification (GTDB taxonomy): domain Bacteria; phylum Pseudomonadota; class Alphaproteobacteria; order Acetobacterales; family Acetobacteraceae; genus Rhodopila. Next base: position 140 of record DASQVN010000402.1, on the reverse strand, counting down.
GTCGAACGCGATGTGCCCCGACTGCTGGTCAAATGTCACCGGCCGCCGGTGCTGGAAATGCTTGCAGAGTTGTGCCTTAGAGTTTCGCCAGGTACCGCTCCGCCTGCGTTGTTGCGACCTCCGCCACGCTGCGTGCCATC